>JAHDCZ010000017.1 GCA_020629615.1 Saprospiraceae bacterium | reverse complement strand
ATCAAAACAAGGATTTTCATTCGACGAAAGTCAAAAAGACATAGAATCAATTTTTGAACTCAAAAATCTTCAAGTATGCGGAGTAATGGGAATGGCAAGCTTTGTGAGTGAAGAACAACAAATCATTGAGGAATTTAAATCCTTGAAAAGAATTCATACAAAATTGAACGCAAAGTATCCTTTCGACCATTTCAAAACGATCTCTATGGGAATGTCTGGGGATTATGCTTTAGCAATAGAATGTGGATCTAATATGGTACGCATTGGCAGCTTGATATTCGGAAATCGATACTAAAGTTTTACGAATTTATGAACTCCAAAACTTCTAATTCTCAATAGATACATTCCAGGATTGAGTTGTCTTACATCCACATTGTCATTTAAAATACTTCCTTGAGTTACTACTCGTCCTTGAAAATTGAGAATTTCGTACTTTTCATTTATTAATGATTTGCCAGCTTGTACCCTCAAATAATCTCTCACTGGATTAGGAGAAATATTGAATTCTATTTCTCTAATATCTTTTGTATTTACCATGTCACCATCTAGCGTAAGAGGTGTGTTATAAAAGCTCAATCCGCCTCTAAAGTTACCACAGACAATTTCATATTTGTCGTCATTATCGATGTCGGCCATACTCGGAGTCATATCCAAACCATCCAACATATTCCCCCATTGTACAGCTACCTGATTGAACGTTCCCTCCAAATTTCCTTTGATATCATCATACACCATAATATTGCCACCTTCACTCCCTGTGATCATCATAAAATCATTTCCAACATCTAAGATGATTGGAGCGGAATTGGCAGAAACAAAATTTACCACTTTCGTATTGACCGCTCCGAAAACAGGATTGGATAAACTATCGACAAAATTAGCTTGATCAGCTGATCCTTTATTTTCATAATAATTGATAGATCCTAAAATGCCATCTAAGACATTGGCATTTCGTTCACCAACGATTAAATCAAGAAGACCATCCTCATTAAAGTCAAATAAAAAGGGTTTGGATTTATCACCTACGTCAATATCCTCATAGTTATAAATAGCATTGGCATAAACAGCAGGAGCGTTGGGTTCCGCAATATTTTCACAGTAAAAAAGCTTGCCAGCATTATCACCAACGATTAAATCCAAATCGCCATCAGTATCTAAATCGCCCAAAGTGGGCGCATAATTCCAGGAAGTTTCGGAAAACTGAGAAAAGCCAGCATAATCATCATCTATTAATTCAAATGATGGCATTTCAAGTGTTCCTTTATTCTCAAATAAATAGATACGAGCATCTTTTTCTGGCGTATCTGTAAATCGACCTTCTGTTCCTACCATCAAGTCAATTAATCCATCAAAATTATAATCAAAAAAGTAAGGCGATGAATAGGTGCCAAAATCTAGGGATTCATTATTTAAAAACGCATCTGTTCGATGTTCCAAAATTAAGCCGTTGGGATCCTTTACGTTTTCATAATAACGAGCATTATTATAATTGTTTATTGTTGATTTTGCATTTGGGGAAAAAATAACATCTCTTTCTTGATCATTATTTACATCAACGTAAAAAGCAGCATTAAAAAAACTTTGTTCTAATGGCACGTCATAGGAGGGATAAGTATTGTCCTGATCTGTTATCCAAGCATTTAATGGAGTACCTGAATTTTTTAATAAACTCACATTATGATTAGCCAAATCACCAAGTATAATTTCCTTCGATCCATCGTAATCAGTATCCAAAATGGTAATGGTCGAACCAGCGTGTCTAAAATCAATTGGCGTTTCATTATTAAAAAATTCTGCACAATTATTTGGATCGTCGCTGAGTGTCAATTCTGATGAAAAAGGAGCTTCTCTTACCTTTCCCCAACAGGGGTCATACACTTCAAATTTAAAACTATCCAATCCTATTCCTTCTTCAACAACCAGATTACGATAAAAAAAAATTTCAGCTCCACCAGTTTCAAACGATAAAACATCCAAGTCTCCATCTCCATCTATATCATCAATATCAATTTTGTCAGGTGATGGCACGTATATATTGGCATAGCCATTAGCTATAGGATAGGTCAATGCATTGTAAGGAAAAATCTCCATGTCAAACTCAAAAAGATCAAAACTCCATTTGCCATTTTCTATTTTTCCTCTTCGAACCTCTATTCCTGGAAGTGACATCTCAACAGGTGCAGTGAACATATCAAGAATTCCATCGTTATTAAAATCTCTTAATAAAATCCAGTGTTGGACTTTTCCAAACATATGTCGATACTCTGGAGCAAAAGTATAATCAGTTCCACCAATCTCACCGTTATGTAAAAATGGCATTAGAACACCCCCAATTCGATCAAAAACGAGAAGGTCATCCACTCCATCTAAATTTAAATCGATGTTATTGAATTGAGGAGAATTAAAACCACCAGTAAAAGGATGTTTCAACACTTTGTTATCTATTTTTACTTCGCATTCGAAATTCGAAAAAGTAGCTTGAGAATATCCAAGCATAAAAGAAAAGAGAAATAGTGTGAGAGAAATAACCGATTTATAAATTCCCATCAGTATCTTGATTTTTGTATGAAGTTAAGACGCTTTTTTGATGATAACCAGCAGCGATGAAATTATTTAGTAATAAAACGATCTATTTGTCTTTTGTATGTGCGATGTTTGTCAACATCCAACTGATATATTCCCAGTGTGACGCAGCGCGATTTGATACAATAGGCTATCCAAAGATTACTGATATTCCTTTTTTAAGCATTGCCTCTAACTCAGAGGGGAAGATCATTTTCAAAACGGATGAAAGTATTTGCGGTCAAACTTCAGTTGAAATAAATGGGGTTTCAGAAAACTACAAATTTATTAATGGGGTTTCTGAAGTTGGGCTTTCGCCGAATGAAAAAGGGAGTTTGCAATTTGTCAAATTCAACGAAGGAAATGATTTTAGTCTATATCATTTAAGTGCAAATTCGAAAGTAGTTAGGATTAAAAAAATTCCGTTGTGGATGTCACTGATTCCTCCTCTGTTGGCTATCTTTTTGGCTTTGATTTTTAAGGAAGTAGTGATGGCATTATTTTTTGGGATTTGGTCTGGAGCTTTCATTGCTGGTGGGATGCGGATTGATTCTGTGTACTACCTTCTGATTTCTTTCTTAGAAAGTCTGCAAAAATATATTGTCGGTGCACTGAATGATTCGGGACATTTATCGGTCATTGTATTTTCTCTCCTTATTGGAGGAATGGTAGCCCTTATTTCTAAGAATGGAGGAATGGCAGGAGTAGTGGTTAAACTGTCTAAATATGCTCGTTCGAAAAGAAGTACGGAGTTTATTACATGGTTATTAGGGGTCGCAATTTTCTTTGATGATTATGCCAATACTTTAATTGTCGGTAATACCATGCGTTCTGTGACCGATAAGTTTAAGGTGTCAAGAGAAAAACTTGCTTACATCGTAGATAGTACGGCGGCGCCGGTTTCGGCAGTTGCTTTTATTACAACTTGGATTGGTGCTGAATTAGGTTATATCGATGATGGCATGAGCAAAATCATGATGGAAACGGATATGACCGCCTATGCAATTTTTATCAGTTCTCTTAAATATTCCTTTTATCCAGTGCTGACCTTGATTTTTATCTTGTTCATTATTTATACCAAGAAAGATTACGGTCCGATGTATAAGGCAGAAAAAAGAGCCCTAGATACAGGTCAGGTTTCCCCTGCATCAAACACGACTGAAGATGAGCCAAATATGGAAGATTTATCTCCTATCAAAGGGATAAGTTTAAAATGGTACAATGCCTTTATTCCGGTCTTTGTTGTTATTTCGATGACCATTTTTGGACTTGTTGATACTGGAATGTCGACATTGTACGGTCAATTGTCTTCCATTGATGGGCTTGATGTTAATTCCAGTTGGTCATCCGTTTGGTCAAACATGAATGCTCTTGAAAATGAGAACAATTCTTTAATTTCAAAACTAGGAACGCTCATTGGTTCTTCCGATTCTTACATTGCGCTTTTATGGGCTTCTCTATCTGGAGTCACTGTCGCACTGATCCTTACCGTCTCTCAAAAAATAATGAGCTTATTTGATTCGATTCATTGGATGGTCAATGGATTTAAAACCATGATGCCTGCTTTGATCATCCTGACACTAGCATGGGCCTTGGCTTCCTGTACAGGCGAATTACATACGGCAGATTTTTTGAGCAGCGCATTACAAAATAGCGTGAGTCCGTATCTCATACCAATGATCATATTTATTCTCGCTGCGCTGATTGCTTTTTCTACTGGTTCGAGTTGGAGTACGATGGCAATTTTGTATCCCATTGCGATTCCTACGACATATGCTATTTGTCAAGCGAATGGATTAGAGCCTGAGCTAAGTTTTGAAATTTTGTTGAATGTTATTGCAACAGTTTTAGCAGCCAGTGTGTTGGGAGATCATTGCTCTCCTATTAGTGACACAACTATTTTATCTTCTTTAGCTTCTGATTGTAACCATATTGATCACGTAAAAACCCAAATGCCATATGCCCTTACTGTTGGAATGGTAAGTTTGTTCTGTGTAGGAATAAGTACCTTCATGGGAGGCGGCTGGTTGATTTCTATTGTTGTTCTTATTTTTGCCATTGGTGTTTTATGGCTTATCGCTAATTTTATTGGTAAATCCCAAACTGTCAATACATAAGGAAAAACCGTAATATTTGATGGTTTCATGAATAATTAAGAATATATTTAAGTTTTTTAATATTCTATTAACTGAATTAATCGTTAAAAAGAGGTAATCTTAAAAGTAATCTAAAAGAGTATTTATGTCACAGTTACTTGCACACGAGAAAGAGAATCAAAAAAAAGGAAGACGAATTTCGATAACTCTTCATTTATTGTTGCTTTTATTAGCTTTTCTCTACTATTTTGAAACCAATCCGACGGAAAATTTGGAAAATCAATTTGCTGTGGCGGTGGAATTTGTAGAATTTAAAGAGAGTTCTTTAAGTGAATATGCTCATTCTGATGCTGGTGAAAAGAGACCTAAAACTGAAGAAGTCAAAAAGGTAGAAACCAACCCTATTGAAGAAGTTGAAGTTACGAGACCAGAAATAGAACTACCCAAAACAGAACCCGTTATAGATCCTCAACCGACAGATCCAATTATTACTGAAACTTTTGAGGAAGAAAGTGAGGTTATTGCTCTGGAAGAAGAAATAGAACTCGAAGATCCAGATTTTGAAGAAGTTCCTGAAGAACCAGTTATCGAAGAAATTCCTGATCCTGTGATTGAGAAGCCTACAAAGCCAAGTAAACCAACAAAACCTAAGAACACAACACCAACTAAACCTACAAAACCATCTAAACCAGGTAAGCCAAATAAGGGGGATAGTGATGTCAAACCTTCTAGTATTGATGGATCGGATGGAGGAACAGGAAAAGCTGATAAAGGGGATGGAGATGGTGCAGATAAAGGTAATGATGGTGATTCTGGAAAAGGAACAGAGGGTGCTGGAACGGGAGTTTATGATGGATCTGGTGATGGAATTTTTGGTAGACGTGTGATTTATAGAAATGTAAAAGAATTACCTCTGGATAAAACGGGTCGTATTGAAGTGAAGGTCTGCGTGAATAGAGCGGGTTCTGTGACTTATCTCGAGTTATTGGAGGATGGTACGACAGTAACAAATTCCAAAACGCTTAAAAAAACACTGAAAGCCGCTCAAGGATATAAATTTGAACCTGATTTTAAAGCAGCAAGTGAACAATGTGGACGCTTAGTCTTTAAGTTAGATTTGACTCGTATCAATAAAGTTCATGGTGGGTAATAAGAAAAGTCCAATATTAAAAGAGGTAAGTCATTTTTACCTCTTTTTTATATTTATAGCTCATTGAAACTCATCTCATCAGTTTTTTCTAAGCATATAGCTTATGTAATGATCTTAGAAAAGAGCTTTCATCAGAATTACAAGCACTTACAAATCATAATAACAAACGTTTTAATTTCTTCCTTATTTATTTTTTTTGCCCGTAATTGAACTGCCCTTTCTTTTGTCTAGGATCGGATTTGGTCTAGGTGCCTCTTTTGAAACTTGATCGTAGATCTTTTCTACATAATTCCACATTCCATCTTTTAATTTCCATCCAACGTAGCTGCCATCAGGTAATTGAGTCGGACCTTGTCCGGGAAGCCTTCCCATTCTAGCAATCAAATGATCATGAACAATCATCTTAAGTCCCGGATTATAGTTTAAGCTAACGTTGGCATCAGAACTATAATTTAGAACCAAACGAGTTTTGACATCTCCCCTAGTCCCATCATTTCCTATTTTAAATACTTCTTGACCAAAAGAAGGAATGCCTTCATTAAAGCTTAAAATATCCGCTATTTTCAATTTATTGAATTTGGAAAATGAACTGTATCCAAAAAGGACATATTGTTTTTTACGATTAACTTCAAATTCTTCCAATTTATAATACATTGCTCCGTACCAATCTTCAGGTGAAATGATATCATATGATATATCTTCCAGTTCTGACAGTGTATTTTCCAATTTAAAGATTGTTCCATCTGCCATTTGAATGAAACCAAAATGATTGTACTGATCATTGTCTAGTTTTAATTCCCAACTATAGATTCTAAATGACTTGTCATCATTTTCCAAGATTGGAATCCATTTCAAAAATCCATAGTCCTTATAAAATGAACTATCGGTTTTCAATTCATCAGTAAAAAGTTCATTGAATTTTTCCTGTGCATAAATTCGATGTTTTGCGTCATCAGCATTAATCATTACATCACAATAGAAGGACAAATCACGGTACCTATCAGAGCTTTCTTGAGACAGGCAGACATTGGTCAACAAAGCGCAAAACAGCGTTAATAAATATTTTGACATGGTAATAACTATTGTTAGTTGTAAAACGTACAATCCAAGAGAAAAATTACTAGGCACTATCCATTTGTGCAGCATCGCACGAGATTTCGATAATTGGGTTTGTCCGAAACAGATTTATGGATATAACTTTCTTTGATCTGATCATTATGAATCAAAAAGATACCTGGCATTTGTAGTCCATCTCCGATCTGATTAAACATAGGTCTAATCGGTGTATTTGCGACTACTTCAAAACCTCTAATCCATGTTTTTAAGCCATATAATTGAGAAAAACTTCCCTTGATTAATCCAAATTTAGAATACAGTACACATTCAGGATCAGAAATATGAGATATTCCTTCCAGACCATAATCCTTAAAGTACTTTTCGGCATCACTATCTTCAGACATGTGTACCATAACTACTTTAGTTCCATTCTCGTCAAAGAACCCTTGGTTTGATTTAATGTCCAAAAGCGCTTCTCTACAAAAAATGCAACCAAATCTTCTAAGAAACACAACTAAGATGGGTTGAGTACGAGAGAGGGCACTTAGGCTCTCCCCCGTATTCGTTTTTATTGTTGCAAGGTCTTTTGCGTTCACCATAGAACTAAAACATAAAATGGCTTAGATAGTTTAGACCAATTTCATTTTCTTGAAAACTTTGATTACTGCATTGACATGATCCGCAGACTTCTTGAGTAAAGCTGATTCTCTTTTGTTTAATTTCAACTCGATCACCTCTTCGATTCCATTCTTTCCTAATTTTACTGGAACTCCGAGGAACATGTTTTTAAGACCATACTGTCCATTCAGGAATGCACAAACTGGGAAAATTCTCTTATCGTCTTTAATGATGGACTCTACCATCTGAGCAGCTGCCGCACCAGGCGCATACCACGCAGAGGTCCCCATCAATTTAACTAGTTCTCCCCCACCTTTCTTAGTTCTTTCTACAATAGCTTTCAATTTAGGAGCTTCAATTAACTCGGTTACAGGAATTCCAGCAACAGTAGTATATCGAGGTAGAGGAGCCATAGAATCTCCATGACCACCCATCAATACCGCTTGGATATCTTTCGGAGAACAATTCAATTCTGTAGCTAAGAATGCACGGTACCTAGCGGTATCTAATATTCCAGCCATACCCATAATTCTGTTACTCTTCAATCCTGATGCTTGAAACGCCGCATGAGTCATGACATCGAGTGGATTAGATACAATAATAATAATGGGATTCTTGCTGTACTTAAGTATTGACTTGGTCACAGAAACGACAATCTTGGCATTAATCCCAATTAAATCATCTCTACTCATTCCAGGTTTTCTAGGAACTCCAGCAGTGATGACAACAATATCTGAACCTTTAGTATCTCGATAATTATCTGTACCTTTTAATTTGGTACTATAATAATCTATCGGTGCTTGTTGCCAAGAGTCAAGTGCTTTTCCTTTGGCCATATCTCCTTTGAGATCCAAGAGAACTACTTCATTGACAATATCTTTGTGTGCTAAAACATTCGCTACAGTGGAACCAACATTTCCAGCTCCAACTACGGTTACTTTACTCATGTTAAATATTTGTTTAAGATGTTATTAGTTGAAATAAAGCGCAAATGTAAGGTTTTTTTAAGCTATTCGTGATTCTTTTGCTCTTGACATCACGAAGACATAAAAAATCAATTCAAAAGACTATTTTTACATCAATTAAATACGATAAAAATGAAATTGAATGCCCTGTGGTCACTTGTATTGACCTTGCTAAGTTTGAGTTTGCTCAACGCACAACAAATCGGAAGATGTGGAGTAGGTATTGAGGATGGAATGAAAATTATCGAAGGATTAGAAGAAAATAAAAAGTTTTTGGCTGAAACAGCTTTTCCTAGAGCGGATAAGTTATATGTGCCTTTGATTTTCAATCTAGTTTCAAAAAATGAAGGAGAAGGGAGATTGGATGAATCAACTATTTTTGCACAGATCTGTCGATTAAATGCCGATTACCTTGATGCCGATATGGTTTTTTACGTAAAAGAAATAAATTATCTAATAAGCAATGGATTATACACTAATCCAACATCAAGTGCTTCTTTTAATACTATGATTAACAATAAAGGTGCTGGAGTCAATATTTTTGTTTGCGAACGTGCCCAACATCCTGATGAAGATGGCCAAGGTGGAACAACATTAGGATATTACAGTCCAAGTGGGGACTACATTGTTTGTAGAAAAGAAGAAATTGTTTCTGCAAATGGTACCTTAACTCATGAAATCGGTCATTTCTTTGATATGCCGCATACTTTTTTCGGTTGGGAGTGCCAAACTGTTGATGGTTATACTTATGATCCTGCGGTACATGGAAATCCTCTAACGATAACCAATGCTCCTTGTAGTGGTGGTGGTTTTAACATACCTGTTGAACTAATGGATGGATCAAATTGCTCTACAGCTGCAGATCGTATTTGTGATACTCCTCCTGGATATAATTTCCCTTTCAGTAATGGCTTTGGAGGTCCTTGTGGAACTTCTCAGGATTGTTTTGATAAAAATGGTGATCTTGTTATTCCGATGGCAAACAATGTCATGGGATACTTTGACGGTTGTTCTTCTTTCGAATTTACGCCAGATCAAATTAGTTTGATGAGAGCTGATTTTCTATCTCCAGGTCGTGCTTATATCCGATCTTCTTACGAGCCAAATGAGGCATTGGTTGATCCTAATGTTGCAATGACGGGATTTTCCCCCGCTGATTTTGAAACTGCAGAAAATTATAATGGTGTTTTGATTTCATGGAATGAAGTTGCAGGGGCTGATACATATTTCTTGAGAATCACAGATGGAGCCGAAACTTTTCAATACTATACGGATAAAACAGAGCATTACGAAACTAATTTATCACCAGGAAAACAATATTTCTGGTTCATTATTCCTCATAACGAGACCTCTATGTGTCATGAAGGTTCAGGTGTTTTGAGATTTATCACTGGTTCAGGTACTACTTCGACCAAGGATTTGATAAGCGGCATTGATGCGATTGCACTTTTTCCTAATCCTGCATCCATTGGAGAATCAGTTAATTTATATGTTGAAGCAAAACAAATTAAGGATATTAAGATTTCACTTCTTACTATAAATGGTCAGACCCTTAATGTGAAGGCTCAACATCAAATAACAACAGGAGAAAATACGATTACAATTCCAACATCAAATATCTCTTCAGGAGTTTACTTCTTAAGAATAAGTTCTGACAATGAAACAACACTTAGAAAGTTGATCATAGAATAAGGATAATAGTATAATAAAATGAGTCCGATGCTTGTTCATCGGACTTTTTTTTTGTTTGAAATTTATTGGAAATCTTGTCAAAAGACGTCTAAAACAGTTACTTTTGGCATTCTAAAAATGTATATATGAATCTGCACGAGTATCAGGGGAAAGAATTGTTAGCATCTTATGGTGTTGCTATTCAAAAAGGAAAAGTTGCTTCAACCCTAGAGGAAGCTGTATCGGCATACGAAACCATAAAGGCTGAATCAGGATCTGATTTTGCGGTCGTCAAAGCTCAAATTCACGCGGGTGGACGTGGAAAAGGCGGAGGTGTAAAGCTTGCCAAAAACCTTGAGGATTTAAAATTACATTCTAGTAATATTCTTGGAATGATGCTTAAAACTCCTCAAACACCAGGAGGTTTGGATGGAGAAGGAAAACTAGTTAGAAAAGTTCTTATTGCTGAGGATACTTATGTACCTGATTTTGATTCTTGTGATGAATTTTATGTTTCTATCCTAATGGACAGAGAGCGTAAACAAAATGTCATCATTTACTCTACAGAAGGAGGAATGAATATAGAAGAAGTAGCTGAAGAAACTCCAGAATTAGTACACAAAGAATATATTGATGCGCATATTGGTCTACAAGGTTTTCAAGCTAGAAAAGTCGCTTTTAATCTTGGCTTGACAGGAAAAGCATTCAAGGAAATGACAAAGTTTATTTCAAAATTATATAAAGCATTTGTAGGTTCTGATGCTTCCTTATTTGAAATTAATCCTGTGATTAAAACAGGACATGACGATATTATTGCTGTTGATGCCAAAGTTACTTTGGATGATAATGCTTTGTTCAGACATCCAGATTTGGCAGAGATGCGTGATACCACAGAAGAAGACCCTACGGAAGTAGAAGCAAAAGGCTATGGTCTTAATTATGTTAATCTTGATGGGAATGTAGGTTGTATGGTAAACGGTGCAGGATTAGCTATGGCGACAATGGATATCATTAAACTTTCCGGTGGTTCTCCTGCCAACTTTCTTGACGTTGGAGGAACGGCAGATGCCGCCAGAGTGGAACAAGCATTCAGAATCATCTTGCGAGATGATAATGTAAAAGCTATATTGATCAATATCTTCGGAGGTATTGTACGATGTGATCGAGTGGCTCAAGGAGTTGTGGATGCCTACAAGAATATGGGAAATATCAAAGTTCCGATTATTGTACGATTGCAAGGAACAAATGCTGATATCGCCAAAACAATTATTGACGAAAGTGGTCTTGAAGTTCATTCAGCCATTTTACTGCAAGAGGCAGCCGATATTGTCAAAAAGGTAATTAGCTAATAGAAACTATACAATAAATTTAAAAAGCCTTGATCTTGTCAGGGCTTTTTTTTGCTTTCGCGAATGATAAATTTTACTGGATTTATTCCAAGGCAACATTTTCAATTCTTAGAAGATCCTTTTTATTAATACATTTACATTCCTTTAATTTAGAGAATGGAATCTTACTCACTTCTAGAACTGAATCAATATATCAAAAGAGTTTTTGCATTGAATTTTGCAGACGCTATTTGGATCAGTTGTGAGATTTCTCAGGTGAAATCTTCTCGTGGAAACTACTATTTAGATTTGATTCAAAAACATGAAAGTAGTGAAGAAGTCGTCGCTCAAAACCAGGCAGTCATCTGGTTTAAAAGTGCCAGTTTTCTAAAGAAGAAGTTAGGTAAACTATTGGATTCAATTCTTTCTGATGGTGTTCAAATATTGATTAAAGTAAAGCTAGATTTTCATGAGCGTTATGGCTTGAAACTGGTGATTGAGGATATTGATCCTACGTATACCATTGGACAACTAGAAATCAATAGACAACAAATATTAGGACGGCTTAAATCAGAAAATAAAATTGGTCTTAATGGTTTGATCGAGATGAACCCTGTATTACAAAGAATTGCGGTCATTTCGTCGGAAACTGCTGCGGGTTATCAAGATTTTTACCAACAATTGATCGAAAATTCTCAAGGGTATCAATATTACATTGAGCTCTACCCTGCTGCCATGCAAGGTATAAAGGTTGAAAAAGAAGTTTGTCAACAATTAAATGAGATCAATTCGAATCGAGAAAAATATGATCTAGTTTGTATCCTCCGAGGAGGAGGTTCTAAAATGGATCTCTCTGGTTTTGATAACTATCTAATTGGTCAAACCATTGCTGAAATGAATCTACCTGTTATTACAGGTATCGGTCATGATATTGATGATACGATTGCGGATGCAGTGGCTCATACGGCCTTAAAAACACCAACGGCTGTTGCAGATTTCATCCAAGAAAACAATCTTTATTTTGAATCTAGTATTTTGGATTTATCACAGTTCATCCAACAAACTTCAAATAGTTTATTGACTGACCATAAACACGAATTGAAATATTTGCAACAGTGGTTGACCATGAAACCTTTGGAATATATACGAGATGCTAACAATGAGCTGGTTTATATGGAACAAGAAATTAAATCCAAATCAAAAGACTATATTTCAAGACAGAAAATGTTGATCAATCATCTGAAAGAGTTGATTGAGTTTAGTTCACCACAAAAAATACTAAATAGAGGTTTCAGTATTGTTCGATCTGGAGGAAAGCTTATCCATTCGGCGAAAGCCATAAATAAAGGAACTGAATTGGAAACCGAATTTTCAGATGGTTCAATTAAAAGCAAAGTTATATGAGCAAACAAACGTACGAATCTGCTCTGGCAGAACTCAAAGAAATTATTGAAAGAATTCAAAACGACGATATTAATATTGATGATCTTGCTACCAATATTTCAAAGGCTTCAAAATTGGTTAAATACTGCCAAGAAAAACTAAGAGGTGTAGAAAAAGACGTTTCTAAGTTGATCGAAGACTAGTCCTCAAAGTGGAGTTCGCCTGGAATGATTCCCACCCCTATTTTTTCAATAAGGTCTCCACTTGAGTTGATGATTACAAGCTCTCCATTCGAAACAAAGTCTTTTGCATCTGTTAAATAGAGGTAACCATTAGCAGGGTTTACTCCCATGCCATAAAAGAAACCTTCATACACAATAGTTGAAGATAAAGTACTGCTTAAGATATCTTGACTATAGACTTTTCCACCATTCATGTAGAACAAGGTGTTCCCATCATTTGAAACCTCAAGTTGAGATGAACCATTTCCGATTTCAAAATTTTTCTCGACATTTCCGTTACGTATCTGAACCAATCTTCCATTAGTGCTTAGCATGGGATCACTGAAATCCGTATATCCATTACAAAGCACCCAAACATCTCCATTGCTGTCCTCAATGAGGTCTGAAGGATTATCTCCAACAACGATTTGGGAATCGATTGCATTTCCTTCCGAGTTTAATACATAAATGATCGAGTCTCTAAAAAAACCACCTGAATTTGCGACATAAATTGCATCATTGACTTCAATCATTTTTTCAGGGCCTCCAGAAACATCAAGACTGGATAAGATACTTCCATCAGCGGTATTTACTTTGAATATTTTTCCGTCCGTTCCGGAAGCTCCCCAGGAAGTAATAAGCGCTTCGTTATCATTTAACTCTAAAGCATATCTCGCTTGTGCAATTCCTTCGATGGTGTTTTCATACGCAAAATCAGAAGCATTGATGACTTCAACTTTTTCAGCATTATTAATGGTGATCAAAAACCGATTCCCAACTCTTGCCATGGATTGAGCCACGTTTCCAAGCACTAATCCATCATTCTTTTCCTGATAAATGTTTTGGTTTACCGAATTATCAATATTTGAAATAAAGCTTATGGTTCCAGTTCCACTTCCAAAACTCCCTTGATTGATCACAAAAGTTCCATCCGAATAAACATCCGGATTATTGATCATTTCTTCATCATCGTTACAAGAATTCAATACCATAAATACTGTCAAAAGCACTAAAATCAAAGTAAAATTCCTCATTAGCTAAACTTATAATTCACAAATATTCCAAAATAACGAAGAGGCATTGCATAAAAATTGACCACTTCATAATCGACATTCATAAGATTTTTACAGAATGTACCAATTTGCCACAAAGATCCTTTTTCTATTGAATTTTCAAAATAAAACTTGGCATTAATCAAGGTATAGTCGTCCAAAGAATTTAGATTATCCCTTGTAATATATCGTGAACCTATCCAAGAAAATTCGCCTTCCATATGAAAATTAAAAAAGTTAGTATTGATCAACCCGTTGATTGTGTGATTCGGTATGTAGATCATTTGATTTCCAATTAAATCATCAAATGCTTTGTGTTCCAAAATAATTGATCGAACAAACGAATAAGAAAGCTTTGAAGATATCGAAGATTTTTTGAAACTTCTTTGGAATGACAACAGGGATTCAAATCCATAAGAATTCACTTTCGCTATATTTGAGGGAGACCATAAGTTATTGTCTTGAGGACTCCATTGAATCCAGTTGTCAACATAATTGTAAAATACATTGGTTATAAAACTGAAATCTGAAACTTGATATTCCATTCCTATTTCATTGTCATAAATTACTTCAGTTTTTAGGCTTGGGTTTCCGCCTTCCGGCCAATATAAATCATTATAACTGGGGTTTTGAAATGATCTTCCGGTATTAAAATGTAACTTTAGTTTATCATGAAATGCTCTTTCAAGTTGAAGATTATAGCTTAGTTGAAAACTAGAAATGGAATTATAATCTGCTCGTAACTTCGACTTGATATTAATTTGTTTCCAAAGATTTTCTTTCGAAAAATGAATGGCAAATCCAAGGTTTTCTTGCTTGCGAATCGTTTCAAAAAAATTAGCTTCGGTATTATCCAATCTAAGGTCAAAAATTTGTGTTAGAACAGTGTTCGATGAAAAGAAATATCTACTCATTTGCCGTGCAAGGTAGACTTTAGAAGTAGCCAAAGATTCACTAATTTGATTTGATCGATATCTCAGGTTTTCATTGAAATAAGCTAGACTAAACTTATGACTCGCAGTATTTAGAATATTCTGATAGAAAAAGTTGACACGCGTGTTTTTATCTTTTTGTTGGTCATTATTATAGGACGAAGTTTTAGAAGGTGCGATTGAGCGGTGAGCCAGCTGGTGCCATACATTGATTCCAATTTTATTTTTAACATTTAGTTGATGTTGGAGATCTACAAATGATTGGTGATTTTCAAAATCTGCATTTTCTTGGGTTCTTTCTTTTCTATTGAAGAGGTACCTGTAATGATTATTCTGATTAGTAGATTCTATTCCAAACTTGAGATTAGTATTTTTTAATTTAAAATTCGCGCTTGACGCCAAATTAGAATTTCCGATAGAACTTAGTTGTGAAGAAAAACTGAAAGTTTCGCCAGCATGTATATTGGGTTTTAATTGTATAACTCCAGCGAATGCACCGTTACCAAATCCAGAGCTACTGCTTCCCATGTTCAATTCCATATTGTAAAAAATATTTGGAATCAGGGATAGATCGTAAGTAGAATTTACTGCACTTTGAATGCTCCAATCGTTCCAAATGATGCCAGTATGTCTTGCCGCTAATCCACGAATTAAGAAAGTACTTAATAATCCTGGACCATTAGTTTGATGGACTCCTTTGCTAGATTGATCTAGTTGATTAAGAACAGAATTAGTATTGAGGTTTAATGTGTCACTTGAATAGGAAGAGGCTTCGATTTCAATAATTTCACTTATAAAAGAGAGGCTATCTTGAGAATGGATTGACCAAGAAAAAAGTAAGAAGAAAAAGATGCAAACTAGTTTAGTCAACAAATTTATTTGTTTTTTGAAAAAATCGACTTTAACGCAGAAAGGTCAAATAATTGTTGATCCTTGATCGCTTTGTAAGTCAAAAATACACTAATTGGAATCAGAATCATACAGGGTAACCAAGCAGCCACAAAGGGATCTACGGATGCCGAGCGATTCAGCTTTTGTCCGGCAATGAAGGACATCATAAAAATCATATAGAATATGATGGCGTAGAGTAAAGGATAACCGTAACCTCCTTTCTTTACAATGCTTCCCAAAGGTCCTCCAATGAACAAGAAAATAATACAAATTAGAGCAACAGAATATTGTTGGTTCAATTTGAACCGAAACATTCTCTTTTCTTTATTCAATGCATTGATTCGTTTTCTGACAGAGGTTAGTTTGTCTCTTTGACCTATGATGACAGGGTATGTTTTGATCAGTAGTTTACGCAAGGATGTAGAATCAAAAGTTTCGGTAAATCCCTTTAATTTTGTCAGTTCAAGATCTCTTTTCTGTTCGTATTCTGTCTCTGGATTCCTAGATTTTTTTGATGCTTTTTTATTCTTATTTTTTAAGGTATTTACACCCTTTTTAGTTTTAGGTAGAGGCTTCTCTTTTCTTTTGGAATCGACAATTTTTGATTTTTTAATGTTCTTTTTCTTGGCCTCATTTCCTTTGAAATCATGATTTTCGACGGATTCTAGTTTTTTGAGAATACTAGCATCTAATGAATCGATAGCCCCCATCATTTGAAAGGTATTTAAAAGATCGAATTTGTTCTTTCTAATATTTGCTGAAGATTCACTAAAACTAAATCCTTCCATACTGAATACCTTGGTGAGTTTAGCAAATTTCACTCTCATGAATGGATATTTACGCCGTTTAATTTTTCCTTTTACCTTAGGCGATTTATCTCGTAATTCCTTGTATTGTATTCCATCAAATAAATTCATCACAAAATTATTACCATCCTCGGTAACGTACATCTCCCCTTTTTCTGCGGTAATTAAATTTTCCAAGCTTTTATCACTATCCGAATGATCCCAGATGAGAACATCGCTGATTCCTCTTCCATCGGGATCTTTTTTATTGACTTTAATGACATAACCTCTAAAGTCTTTATTAAATACCCCTTCTTCAATAGTCATGGAGGGTTTGGCTCGTTTGATTGCGTCGAAGCGCGAATGGAAGCCAAAATTAGCCTTGGGAACTAGATAGTTGGAAGAGAGAATCGAGAATAAACAGGTTAGAATAGCAATCACAAAACCAGCTCTCATTATTCTGAATAGTGAAATACCAGCAGATTTCATACTGGATAATTCATATCGCTCAGCTAGGTTTCCAAAGACGAGAACTGATGAAATAAGGATGGTTAATGGGATGGCCATCGGGATAAGGGTTACGGAGAGGTAGCCCAATAATTCCATGATATCAAAAAAGGATATTCCTTTTCCGAGTATATTATCTATATACTTCCATAAGAATTGCATTAACAAGACAAATTCTGCTATGAAGAAGGCCACTAAATAAGGCCCGAAAAAACTGGAAGCAACTAATTTGTCTATTTGTTTCAACAACGAATATTTTATCTTACAAAAATGAAAAGATTTATGAGGAATGCCTATTAAATCTTCCTTCAATTAAACGAATGTTGTAACTGAATTGGATGAAAATGGATAATTTTAAATGTTAAATTTATCATAATTGTAACAAAATTTAGATCACTACCGTCATTCCAATGTAATGCAAGACAAAGAAATCATGAACTTAATTCTTCCCTTTAAAGACAAGCTATATCGATTTGCTTATCGCATCGTTGGGAATAGTTTTGAAGCTGAGGATATTGTTCAAGAAATCCTGATTAAGGTCTGGAAAAAAAAGGAACAATTTAGTCAGATCGAGAATAAAGAGGCTTGGTGTATGACGATGACTCGAAACTTGGCTATTGATAAAAAGAGGGCCAAAAAGATGAAAACTTCGAGCATTGAAAACTTTCATCACATAAAAGATCAGTCGGATACTCCAGCGATTTCGATGGAAAGGAAAGAAACCGTGAACAGAGTGCGGGAAATGATTAACAGTTTACCAGAAAAGCAAGCAAGTGTAATCCATCTCAGAGATATTGAAGGATTATCCTATAAAGAAATTGGAGTAGCCATGGGATTGAGTTTAGATCAAGTTAAAGTGGTTCTTCACCGAGCTAGAAAAGCATTAAAATTAAAATTCATAAATAAAAAGCAATGAATAATTCTGAAATCCGTCATCTATTGAACAAATATTGGGAGACTGAGACTAGTCTAGAGGAAGAGAAACTACTTAAACAGTATTTTTCGTCAGGTAATGTTTCGGAAGAGTTTCAAGAGTACTCCCCTTTATTTGACTTTTATGCTACTGAATTATCAAGGACAAGTGAGCTCAACGAATCCTCAGGTATTTCACTGCTTGAAAAACAAAAGAAATCAAATGTAATTCATTTGCGTAAAGCAATCATTGGGGTTGCGGCAGCTGGTTTGATTGCGTTCTCGGTTTTCTGGATGAAATCAGAAGTAGATAGTGGTGCTCAATTTGCCAATACTTACCATGAAGTAGAAGACCCTGAGGAAGCACTCAAAATTACCAAAGATGCTTTGGCATTCTTGTCTATTAATTTTGACAAGAGTTCAAAAAAGATTAACAAAGATTTGGGCAACATCAAGTCAGCACAAATTTTTAAATAACAAGTATTTAATCATATTAAACAGATAGCAATGAAAAAGAAATTTATTTACACACTCCTTCTAGCATTCTCATTCAGCCTGGGAAACAGTCAAGCGGATGCTATAGAAAAATACTTTAGTAAGTATTATGATGATGAGTCATTTTCAACGGTATACGTCAGTCCTAAAATGTTTCAAATGGTCACAAAGGTTTTGGGTGATGAGGAAAATGCTGAGGTTAAGGATTTAATTCAAGGTATTAAAGGATTAAGAATATTACGTAGCGAGACCAATCCAATGACCGTCTATAAAGAGGCCTTAAATACGATCAATACCCGTGAATACGAAATATTGATGACAGTGAGGGACAAGGAGCAAAACTTACAATTTTTGACCAAAGAAAGTGGAGATATCATTAGTGAATTACTTCTCCTTGCTGGTGGGGATGAAGAATTCATTATGCTGAGCTTCATAGGAAACATCAATTTGAATAGTATCGCTAAACTGGCTAAATCTCTAGATATAGATGGTGCTGAGTATTTAGAGCAATTAGAGGATAAATAGTCCTTGGGATCGTCAAAATATAAATCATGAAAAAACATTTGCTGTTATCTGTTGCATGCTTAATCCTAATTGGATGTTCATCTTCTAATAGAAGTATCAATCGATTTATTGACGATCACAAAGATAATCAAGAAGCCATAGTGATGACTATCCCTGGTTGGTTAATTCGATCCAGTGCAAACTGGGCGGCTAGATTTAGCCAAGATGAAGATGAAAGAGAATTTATTAAACTTGGCAAATACATAAAAAAAGTACGGTTTATGGTCATTGACGATCATTCGACCGTTGGTAAAGCCGAAGTGAATAGCTTGGTCAATCAACTAAAAGCTGAAGATTCTTACCATGAATATGTCACCGTAAGGAATGAAGGTACCAACGTGAATGTCATGGTACACGAAACCGATGAAATAGTGAAGGGAATATTAATCATGGCGAGAGAAGATGAATCCTTCACGATCGTAAACTTAAAATCTGATCTTCCACTTCAATTATTAGAAGAAGCCAATTTCTCATTCAACAAAGAAAGAGATCATTAATTAATAGAACAAAACAAATAAACATGAAAAAGATATTTTTAGTTAGCCTATTGTTTTTGGGGGCAATCAATATGAATAGTCAAGATGTGTTTGATGCCTTTTTTGAAACTCAACGAAGTGACGATAACACAATGAAGCTAAATCTTGAGGGAGATTTTGTTAACTTTTTTCTGCAATCAGAAATGGGCGAAGATGAAACTCACGACTTCAAAAGTGAAGTAGAACAGCTTAAACTTTTGATCTATAATACCTCTACTGAAAAATCAAAACTGATAAACGGACTGTTAAACTCCTTTAAATCTGAGGGATATGAAACTTTAATTCAGGTGCGTGATGATGGAAATAAAATAGAAATATTTTCAAAGGATAATGGTGATGTAATTACAAGTGCATTTGGTTACATTGAAACTGGAGATGACAATCTTATATTAGCCAAACTGACAGGGAAAATAAGAATGGAAGATGTTCAAAAAATGATGACCGAAATGAACAAAGATAATCACGACGATGGTGGTGATAATCCTATGAAAAAGGATCACAAATAGTTATTTAGACATCCATTATATGAATAAGTGCCGGTTAATGACTTCCATTAATCGGCTTTTTTTATCTTGCTATAAAATATTCCTAGCAATGATAATACAGCTTTTACTACACTTGATTCAAATTACCAAACTATCATTTCTTTCATTATTATTTGTCTTTTCTATATGCACATTCGGCTACAGCCAAATCAACAATAAGGGTCATATGGATTCTTACAAAGATAGACTAGAAGCCAATGAAAATTCAATACTAGCCAAACTGCAATTTACCAATATTGGACCATCCATCTTTAGCGGAAGGGTTACTGATATTGAAGTTAATCCTAAAAATCCAAGTCACTTTTATGTGGCGTATGCATCTGGAGGACTGTGGGAAACTAAAAATAATGGTACCAGCTTCTCTCCTATTTTTGATCAGGAAGCGGTTATGACCATTGGTGATATTGCCATTGATTGGCCAAATAATGTAATTTGGGTTGGAACTGGTGAAGTGAATTCTAGTCGTTCTTCTTATGCCGGGATCGGAATGTATCGCAGTGAAAACAATGGTGAATCGTGGGAACATAGAGGATTGATTGAATCTGAACACATCGGGAGAATCATACTTTTTCCTAACAATCCCGATAAGATTGCTGTAGCGGTATTGGGTAGTTTGTATTCTACCAATGAGCATCGAGGAGTTTATTTATCAAATGACCAAGGAATGAGTTGGAATAAAACTTTGTATCTGGATGAATCCACAGGAGCGGTGGATATGATCATAGATCCAACCAACGAAGACATCCTTTATGTCGCTATGTGGACTCGCTTGCGTAAGGCGTGGAATTTTATCGAATCAGGCAAAAACTCGGGGATATACAAAAGCATTGACGGAGGAAGTAATTGGGAAAAAATCAGTTCGACAGGATCCGGTTTTCCAGATGGTGACGGAACGGGTAGAATAGGATTGGCAATCAGTAGTGATGCATCTAAAATATATGCTATTTTGGACAACTATAATCGTCGACCTAAAGAACCTTCGAGCAAATCCGATATGCTTACCAAGAATGATTTCAAGGATATGGACAGTTTGAATTTCTTGGCTTTGAATAACGATAATCTCAACACTTTTTTAAAATCAAATGGATTTCCTAAAGAGATCACGGCAGTCTCGGCTAAGTCATCGATAAAATCTGGAAAGATAAAACCGGAAGCATTTGCTGAATATTTGGAAAGCGCAAACAGTTTATTATTTGATACACCGGTGAAAGGGGCCGAGGTTTATGTAAGTGCAACCAATGGAGAAAAATGGTTGAAGACTCATGATTATTATTTAAACTCCGTTTACAATTCTTATGGTTATTATTTTGGACAAATAAGAGTTTCTCCCCTGGATGACAATCGAATTTATATCATGGGCGTACCAATCCTAAAATCTGATGATGGCGGTAAAACCTTTACTTCAATGAATGATTACAATGTCCATGCTGATCATCATGCTTTATGGGTCAGTCCCACCCTAGATGGACACGTAATCAATGGAAATGATGGAGGCATTAACATTAGTTATGATGATGGTAAAACATGGATCAAATGCAATTCTCCTTTGGTTGGTCAATTCTATACGATTAATGTTGATAACGCCGATCCGTATAGAGTATATGGTGGATTACAAGATAACGGAGTATGGGTTGGTGAACATACATCAAAAGAAAACACACGTTGGCATGCCTATGGAAATTATCCTTATCAATCGATCATGGGTGGTGATGGTATGCAAATTCAGATTGATTCAAGAGATAATGAAACGGTCTACACCGGATTTCAATTTGGTAATTATTTCCGACAAAATACAAGAACAAAAGAACGAGCTTACATCACACCAAAGCACAAATTAGGTGATCGTCCGTATCGCTGGAATTGGCAAGCACCAATCCTTTTATCTTCACATAATCAAGACATTTTTTATATGGGTGCCAACAAGTTGTTGCGTAGTATGGATCAAGGAAATAATTTTGACGAAATATCAGATGATTTAACTCAAGGAGGAAAGAAAGGTGACGTACCTTTTGGAACTTTGACTGCCATCCACGAATCACCACTTAAATTTGGTTTGCTTTATACTGGCTCTGACGATGGTGCCATACATGTAAGTAAAGATGCTGGAAACTCATGGGAAAAAATTAATCAGTCCTTACCCAAGGATAAATGGGTAAGTCGGATTCAAGCTTCTGCACATGTCGAATCGAGAGTTTATTTGAGCCTAAATGATTATAGAAATGACAACAGAACCAATTACCTATATCGTAGTGATGATTATGGTGAAAATTGGGAAACTATCGGAACGGATATTCCAAATGAAACCGTCAATGTCATCAAGGAAGATCAGAAGGATCAAGATATTATTTATGTTGGTACTGATCATAGTCTATACGTTTCTTTTAATGGAGGTAAATCATTTTTGAGAACTGGTGAAAATCTTCCTCATGTTCCTATTCATGACTTGGTTGTACAGGAAAGAGAAGATCATCTTTTGTTAGGAACACATGGGCGATCTTTCTATAAAGCTGATCTATCTGTTCTTAGATCAGTGAAGGAAAATCAGGATAATGCAATTGCAATTATTGGAGATCAAAAATATAATCATCAATCTATTTGGGGCAAGAAAAGAAGATTCTATGAGAAGGTGCAAGAACCTTCCATTGAAATACCCTACTTTTCGGCTACAGTTCAAAAAGTTGAGATAGAGATCAAAGGAGAAAATGGAAAAACATTTTTTAAAACGCAAGATCAAGCTCAAAGAGGATTGAATTACTTTAAGTACGATCTGACGATTGACACCAAAAAGAAGAATGATCTATTAAAATGGTTTAATAAGCAGAATGAAAAAGATTTAAAAGTGCTCCCAGATACTGACAATCAAAAAGCATATTTACTCAAAGGTAATTATGATGTTATCCTTAAAACTGGAGGGCAAAAAGTAAAATCTAAATTGACTATTGAATAAATGAAGAAGAGAAATTGGATCATCTTTTGGCTCTTGATTATTCTCGGGGCTTTCTACTATTTTGTTATCGACCAACGACTTCCAATCATTAATGGATATGCTGCAAAGAATCTTTGCTCCTGTCATTTTGCGGCCAATCGATCAGAAGACAATATCAAAAACAATGATATGGACTTCTCTCCTATCAATCTTGTCTCTGCTAAAATAAACAAGAAAGAAAAGACTGTAGTGTCGAGCCTATTTGGACTTAAAAAGCAAGTTGCAAAATTCAAGCCTGGTATTGGTTGTGTTTTGTTGGATGGTAAAGATGATTATAATATTAAGTTTCCTACAATTGATGATTCGACTTTCGTCGAATTTGAATTTGGTTTAGCCACAAAAAGTTTGTTAACTCTAATAGATACCAATCAATTGAATTATGCTATGGAACTAGCCTTTCAAGAAGATTATAAAACGAGAACTAGTCTACTCATATTCAAAAATCGAATTATTTATGAAAGATATGAAAATGGATTAGATGAAGACACACCTCAGCTTGGTTGGTCGATGACAAAAAGTATCGTCAATGCTCTGATTGGAATACTCGTTTTTGACGGTAAATTGAATATTGAAGATAAGAATCTATTTACTGACTGGGAACAAGATAATAGATCAAATATCTCAATACATCATCTCTTACAGATGACTAGTGGATTAGAATGGGAAGAAGATTATACCAAAATATCTGATGTTACAAAAATGCTCTATAAGAATGAGAATATTGAAGAAGTTACCATTGACCAACCTCTAGCACACCAACCAGGGACGGAATGGTATTATGCCTCAGGTACAACAAATCTCCTTTGTTCGATCATTAAAAACAAGCTTTCAAATCAAGAAGATTATTTAAGTTTTCCGAGAAAAGCCTTGTTTGAGAAGATAGGTATGAAATCGGCCTTTATAGAAACAGATGAGTCAGGAAATTTTGTCGGATCTTCTTTTGGTTTTGCAACAGCAAGAGATTGGGCAAAGCTCGGTCGATTATATCTTCATGATGGTTGGTTTAATGGTCAACAGATTTTACCAGATGGTTGGGTGGATTATAGTACTACACCTGCAATGGGAAAGATAAATAATTACGGAGCGCACATATGGCTTAATAAAAACAAAGAAGTTTATCCGGATTTACCTGAAGATTTGTTTTCTTTCAATGGATTTCAAGGACAAAAAGTAGTTGTTATTCCTTCTCGTGATCTTATTTTTGTCCGGTTGGGACATTCTAAAAGTTTTGACCTCAACGAGGTACTTTCCAATGCTTTAAAAGCTCTACCGGATGAGTAGGTTTCTCATTTACTTAGTGCTATGGGTATTTATCTTTATTGGATGTACAAAAATTCCTTCCGATAAGTTTTATGGTAATTTTCTAGAAGAATTTATTGATACAATTCCTTCAAATTGTCGGCTGCAGCCGAATGAAAACAACTTAACAGGAAAAATAATTGTAGACAATCTTAACTATCATTACTTTTTAGAGGATGAAATAATCGATTTTCCCCAAAGCAAGGAATTATTATTTTATAAATCTTTTTATGCTTATCACTTTAAGACGTTTTTTGATGAGATTCATTTGGAGGATAAATTACAATCACTATTTCTTGATTCAATTCAAATTAAAGAAGTATATCTAATCAATGAGAGTAATAGATCAAGATTAATGAAGAAATGTCAAAACTGCAACGTATATGCTGTCTTGGGATTTAAAGGAAATTTGTTCAATTTTCCAATGCAATTATCTACTGAAAAGCTTGACGTTTCTACACAATTTGATTTTAAACAAAACTTAAATGGTTATCCCGAAGTACTGATGACGTATTCTAAGAAAAGTTCGAATCAGAAATATTTTAATGGATTATTTTCCGCCAAGAAATATAAGGGTAAACTAAAAAGAACATTAATTTTGAATGAAGGATGGAACGAGGTTCAAAGAAAGAAAAGTCTATCACAACTTTCTTCTTTTCTTGACTTAAATGATCAAATACTATGAAATCAATTGCTGAAATTGAAGATGACATAGGAGAATTTAAAAAAGTTTTGGGTCTTCATGTAAACGCTTACCATTTTATCAGAGAGCATAAATTATGGGAAGGATTTTGGCGATATGGCTGGGCTGGAAGGATTTCATTGTTTTTTGCCTTAATCTTGACCATTCAACTGTTTAATGTATTATTGGGATGGTATGGTAATTTAAATTCCAATCAAGGTTTTTTTTATTCTGCATCAACCTTAACCTCTGATTTAGGTGGTTTTCTAAGTGGTTTATTTTACTCAGGATCTGCAAAATATATCCTATTACTGTTTTTAGAAGTTTTGATATTTCATTTCTGCGTCAAAACGATTGGGATATTAACCGAGCGCGATTATAAACCGAAGCTTAAAGATTTTATGAGAGCTGAAGTCAGAATGTTTAAAGTAGTCATCCGTTGTTGGATACTAGAAGCGATCTTAACGGTCTTAATTACGACTGTAATAAGTTCGGTTGGATTAGAATGGCTAGCAAAAGTAATAGTCTTTTTTTTACAGTGTTATTATATTGGTTTTGCATTCATGGATAATTATTTAGAACAATATGGCTTAGAAATTAAACAAAGTGCTAAAGTTATTCGTGATTATGCAGGTGCTAGTATAGCATTAGGTTTGGTAAGTTACTTACTTATTTTAGTACCACTTGTTGGATTGATTGTAGCTCCTTTACTAGGGGCAGTCGTGGCGACTTTATTTCTATATGAGATGAGACCTTCTTCACAATTATTAAGAATAGATACCTAATTATGACAGATACGAACTTACTCAAATTCCCTATTGGTAAATTTATCTTGCCAACTGATTTTTCCATTGACCAAATAGGTACATGGATAGAAACCATCGATAGATTACCTTCAAATATTGAAGAGGAATTGAATCTACTTTCGAATGATCAATTGGATTTATCATATAGAGAAGGCAGTTGGACATTAAGGCAAGTAATACATCATCTTGCCGATAGTCACATGAACAGTTATATACGATTTAAATGGTCATTAACAGAGCAGCGACCACTGATTAAGGCATATGACGAAAAGGCTTGGGCTCGCTTGGAAGATGCTCGGGTCATGGACCCTAATATTTCATTAGGAATTTTAAAAGGCTTGCATCAAAGATGGACATATCTTTTGAAGCATATGACTGAAGAAGATTTTAATAGATCATTTATACACCCAGAATCAAATTATGAATACAGCTTATGGGTTGCCACTGCACTTTATGCATGGCACTCAGATCATCATCTTGGTCATATAAAAATTATAAGTAGAAATTAATTTCAACAAAGCTGGACTGAAGTGTGTCTTTTTGATTATTTAAAGTCTAAAGAATATTAAAAGTACTTGATAATATATATGCTAGAATTATTATATATATAATCTTATACTTAATTTTGCACATCTAATCAATTAATCTAAATATCACTATGAGCAAATTTGATGACAAAGTAGCCCAGTATAAAGAAGAAATGTCTGGTAAACTTGGTATGAAAAGAGTTGACATGGCATTACTTACTGCTGTTACAAAAGCATGTGGACCTGCAATTTACAGGGCTGATGCTGAAAAAGTTTCTAGTTCTGACAAGAAAGAATTGGAAACTGTAAAAAAGAATTTCCTAATGAAAAAATTAGGCTTGGAAGATGGACCTAAATTAGACAAAGCTATTGATGAAGCAGTAGAAAAGTTTGGTAAAGGAAACAGAAACAAGTATAGAGCTATCTTTTACTACATGTTAGTTAAAAGCTTGAAGCAATCTAAGCAGTTTGTTTAATTGTATATCGCTCTTAAAAATTAAAAGCCCATTTGAAATTTCAATTGGGCTTTTTTTATCAAAGACATTTGAGTATTTAATTATTTTTCCTGCTTCTTTTTCATTTCAATAATTTCATCAATCACCGATTGTAATTGATCTGCTCCAATGTTTTTCATAATGATCTCCTTCTTTTCATCCAAGATGAAAATCTTAGGTGTTTGAGAAACAT
The DNA here is from genome assembly GCA_020629615.1 of Saprospiraceae bacterium. GTDB lineage: Bacteria > Bacteroidota > Bacteroidia > Chitinophagales > Saprospiraceae > JAHDCZ01. The sequence goes on along the minus strand of JAHDCZ010000017.1, from coordinate 14,253 downwards.
TGTATTTCAATTTAAATCTGGATTTATGATATTGATCTCCAAGATTTAAAAAACGAGACATATCTTTTTCCTTTACGGCTTCCCAACAACTTGCATACTTGCTTTGATGCTTGGTACATATCGCAATAAGCTCAACTCCCTTTGACTTATTCTCATCATAAAACTTTATCACATCCGGCATTGACTTTTTACAGTGCCCACAATCTGGTGCCCAAAATAATAATACAGTATAATCTGCTTGAACATCATGAATATTCATTGTGGAACCGTCCTCTCTGTACAATGTCACATCAGGAGCTATTTTACCTATTAGCACTGGTTTGATCTTTTCTGAACGATCCACAATTTTAATCAGACTTTCTTCAGTGACCCAATCAGCAATTCCTGATTTGTAGTACTTATCAACGATGTGAACATACACTTTATCCATACCTACAATTTTACTGTTAGCATATGTATTTAAAAAGTGGCTCGTGTAAAAAGTGAAAGATTCTGTTGACGGTTTCAACATATCTAGAACTCGATCCACCGCAATGATCACCGAGTCTGGGTGTTGAGAAGTTAGCTTATTGATATAATAATCAACTTTCTGATGTAGAAAAGGAGTACGTAAAGTCGCTGGATTCTCCATTTCAATGTGATCAAAATAATGTTCTCTAAAATATAAATACCTTAGTAATTGTAATGAGTCTTGAGACACATTGTATTCCGGTATATCTATTTGAAAATTTGATTTAATTAAAAGACCTGTAACTGTATTGGGATTTTCTTTGACTAATTTTTCAAGATGTGTAAAAACTTCATCATCGAGTTGGTATAATTTTTCACTGTCTTTTGTGGTATCCTCGCCAGCTTCTTTTTTGGTTTCAATGGTAGCTTTTAATTCTTCCAAAGAAGCATTTTGTTTGCGTATAAAGCTGAGATACTCAACAAAGAGTTCATTGTCTTTTGATCCTTTGTATTCAATATTACTAAGATCATTAATATCTGTCTTTAGTTCAAATTCTTGATCCTCTTGCGGTATCATAAATTGAACAAATTGCTCACTTGGTTGTACCAGCATCATGTAGATTCCAGGATCTAGGGATTCTTCTCCTTCCCAAAAGAACACTCCCTTTTCTTTATCGGATACTAAAGAATCTTTCACCAACTGTCGATCGCCATAATAATAACCGATGACCAAAGTATCTGATTGATAGTTTTCAATATTGAATTTTATCTTGTAACCATCAGTACTATTTTGAGCACTAAGAGAAAGACTAGAAAATAAAATCAAATAAAAGAGAATAGAAATATATTTCATAAACTTAAATTATTCTAATAAAGTAAACATTTGTAATGGTCAAAAACGTTGCAGAATATGAGTTTTAAGTAAAACTTAACAAACTAGGTTTCTAGCTTTCTCTCCCCTCTTTTACTAGCCAATAAGTACAGAATCGCCATTCGGACGGCTACACCATTTTCGACTTGTTGTAGAATGATTGAATGATCTGAATCTGCCACATCACTACTAATTTCGATCCCTCTATTAATAGGTCCAGGGTGCATGATGACAATTTCTTTTTGAAGACCATCCAATATTTGTTTAGTAACCCCAAAATATTGTGAATATTCTCTGAGGGAAGGGATGTATTTAATATCTTGACGTTCTAGTTGGATTCTTAGGATATTAGCGACATCACACCAACGCAATGTTCTGTTAATGTCGTAATCAATTTCAACTCCAAGTTCACTCAAGTGTTTAGGAATCAAGGTCGGAGGTCCACACACCTTTACCTTTGCTCCAAGCTTCTGTAGACAATATATATTACTTAAGGCGACGCGACTGTGTTTGATATCTCCAATAATTGCAATCTTCTTTCCTGCGAGGCTTCCAATCTTTTCTTGCATGGAGAAGGCATCTAATAAAGCTTGAGTTGGGTGTTCGTGTGTACCATCGCCAGCATTAACAATACTCGCATCAATGTGTTTTGCCAAAAAGTGATGGGCTCCAGGAGCAGGATGACGCATGACAACCATATCGACTTTCATCGATAAAATATTGTTAACGGTATCGAGTAAGGTTTCTCCTTTTTTTACTGAAGAACCAGAAGCTGAAAAATTAACGACATCAGCCGATAATCTCTTTTCGGCAAGTTCAAAAGAAATCTTAGTTCGTGTTGAGTTTTCAAAAAATAGATTTGCAATGGTAACGTCTCTTAATGAAGGTACTTTCTTTATTGGTCGATTAATGACTTCTTTAAAATGACTAGCGGTTTTGAATATCAACTCGATATCATTTTTTTGAATATACTTAATCCCTAGGATATGTTTTGTACTTAACTCTTGCGGATTATTTGTCATCGTTATCTCTTCGCAGAAAAAATTAATATTCGATCCTTGCCTTCGACTTGTTCTAGTTCTACACGAACGTAGGCTTCATCAAGGGCATCAATGGTAATTCCAGTATAATCTGATAAGATCGGTAAATGTCTGTTGAAACGTCGATCAACCATAGTCAATAATTCTACGGTTGCCGGACGACCAAAAGCCAATAATGCCGACATAGCAGCCTGGACTGTACGTCCTGTATACAACACATCATCAACCAGAATTACTCGTTTGTTTTCAACTAAAAAATCAATTTCTGTACTACTTGCTTTTAAAGGAGTTTCTCTAGTCCTGAAATCATCTCGATAAAAGGTGATATCCAATTTACCAAATTCGATCTTGGTCTTTTTTAAATTCGCCGAAAGGCAATCAACAATACGCTCCCCTAGCAAGACACCTCGATCTTGAATTCCAATGATGCATGTATTTTCAAAATAGGAATAATTCTCTATTAATTGTTGACACAATCGTTCTAAGGTGAATTTAAAACGTTCTTCTTGTAATATGACTCTTCCTCTTGCCATGAATTACAAATATAAATGAAGCATATAGAAAATTTGCCTTACCATTCTTATTTATTCTGCTTTTTACCCCATGAATCTTTTAGAGTTACTGTTCTATTAAAGATTAAATGTTCACTTGAAGATTCAATGTCAGTTGTATAGTAGGCTGTTCTCATAAATTGATACTGCTGACCGATTATCGCGTCTTTTAGACTTGGTTCTAGTTTGGCAGTCTTGATGACTTCGAGAGAGTTTGGATTAATGAATTCAGTATAATCTTTGTCCTCATGCGAAGTTGGTGTTGGATCTGTAAACAACTGATTGTAGTTTCTCAATTCAGCACTGATTGCATGAGCTTCAGAAACCCAATGCAAAGTTCCTTTGGCTTTGATGCCTGACTCGTCTTGTCCACTTTTACTATTGGGATAATAACTTGCTAATACTTCAGTTACATTGCCCTCTTCATCTTTTACGCAGCCCTCGCAATGCACGATATATCCATTTTTTAGTCGAACATCACGTCCTGGACTTAATCGGAAAAACTTGCGTGGGGCGTCTTCCATAAAATCAGATTTCTCAATTAAAAGATGTCCTGAAAAAGGAACCTCCCTTTGACCAGCTTCCGGATTGTCGTAACCGTTATCCGCGATCATAATCTCAACCTGATCTTTAGGATAATTGGTAATGGTCAATTTAACAGGATCCATGACTACCATAGCACGATGAGCTGTACGATTCAATACGTCACGGACACATGATTCTAACAGACTAAATTCGATCAGATTTTCTCTTTTTGCGACTCCTGCTTTATCGCAGAAAGTACGGAGTGCTTCCGCGGGATATCCTTTTCTTCTTAAGCCAGAAACCGTTGCCATACGAGGATCGTCCCATCCTGTAACAACACCATCATTCACAAGTTTCAATAATTTACGTTTGCTGGTCACCATATATTCGACATTCATTCGAGCAAACTCAATCTGCCTAGATGGAAAGATCTCAAGTTTCTCAATGAACCAATCATAGAGCGGTCTGTGATGTCTGAATTCAAGTGAACATAAAGAATGTGTAATGTTTTCTATAGAATCCGATTGCCCATGTGCAAAATCATACATTGGATAAATACACCAATCATCCCCTGTACGGTGGTGTGTTGCTTTTTTAATTCGATAGATCACAGGATCACGCATGTGCATATTTGGTGATTCCATATTTACTTTTGCTCTTAATACTCTTGCCCCATCTTCAAATTCACCATTTTTCATTCTAGTAAAAAGATCAAGATTTTCTTCGACCGAGCGTTCACGATAAGGACTATTCTTACCTGCTTCAGTAGGAGTACCTTTCATCTCCGCAATTTCTTCAACTGTACTATCATCTACATAGGCATTTCCATCTTTAATCAATTTGATTGCAAATTCATACAGCTGAGCAAAGTAATTTGAAGCATATAAAGCCTTGTCCTCATTCCAATCAAATCCGAGCCATTTAATATCATTTTGTATGGCGTCCACATACTCCGTTTTCTCAGAAGTAGGATTGGTATCATCAAAACGAAGATTTGTTTTTCCTCCATACTTCTTGGCTGTTTCAAAGTTGATACAAATGGCCTTAACGTGACCGATGTGTAAGTATCCATTTGGTTCTGGAGGAAAACGAGTATGAATCCTTCCAGCGTGTTTACCCGAAGACAAATCTTCTTCGATAATCTGTTCTATGAAATTAAGTGAAGTCCCTTTATTTTCCGACATAACATTTATTCTACATTCTTTCTGGCATCTCAATGCCCAATAAATCCATTGCTTTGGTTAAAGTATTTTTGATACTTGTGCAGAGTACAACTCTATAGGCTTTCGCCGAATGTGATTCTGCTTTTAAAATTCTTACATCATGGTAAAATTTATGAAAATCTTTGGCAAGTTCGTATGCAAAACTCGCTATAATGGAGGGATCTTTATCCTCCGCTGCTTTCAACACTTCGGAGGGATATTCGTTTAATGATTTTACCAAGTCCTTTTCTATTTGGAGAGGAGAACTATAAGAAAAATAAAGTGATTCGTCCCAGTCGCTAAGTTTTCTCAAAATTGATTCGATACGTACTACTGCATTTTGGATATAGGGTCCAGTTTGTCCTTGCATATCGACAGAATCCTTTGGGTCAAAGATCATTCGTTTTTTAGGATTTACTTTTAGAATGAAAAACTTTAAAGCTCCTAAGCCGATTTTTCTATAAATATCTTCTCGCTCTTCAATAGAAATTGATTCTAATACACCACGATCAGAAGCTCCAGTTCTTGCTTCATCGATTACCTCCTTGATGAGATCATCCGCATCAACAACGGTCCCCTCACGACTTTTCATTTTTCCTGTTGGTAAATCAACCATACCGTACGATAAATGATGCAATCCATCTGTGTAAGGTTCTTTAAGTTCTTTCAAGATTTCAAAAAGCACCTTGAAGTGATAATCTTGTTCATCAGCCACGACATAAATCATGGAATCAACTCCATGATCTTTGTACCGGAGCTGGGCAGTTCCAATATCTTGTGTCATGTAAACGGAAGTCCCATCACTCCGCAATACTAATTTGTGATCAAGTTTTTTAGATTCCAAATCAATCCAAACGCTACCATCTTCTTTTTTGTAAAAGACTTCATCTTGAAGACCGTTTTCTATAATATCTTTACCTAGTTTATAAGTATCTGATTCATAATATAAGGCGTCAAAATTTACTCCCAAAGCCTCATAGGTTGTATTGAATCCGTCATATACCCAGCTGTTCATCTGCTTCCATAATGCTTTTATATCCGGATCATCATTTTCCCATGCTTGAAGCATGGTTTTCGCTTGATTTCCCAGTGCGCTAAATCGATTGAAATATTCATTCTTAAAACGTTTCAAGAATGCTTCATAGGATTCATTTTCTTTGGATTCTGATTCAAAGATATTTTTGGCTTCCGCCGAATTTTGCCAATCGTTATATTCATTTTTGAAATGCGTTTCGAATGCCACATAAAAGCTACCCACAAAGTGATCACCTTTGATATTACTAGAATCGGGTGTTTTACCTTCTCCAAATAATTGCCAAGCCAACATGCTTTTACAAATCGCAATCCCTCGATCATTAATAATTTGAGTTTTAATGACTTTGTATCCAGCAGCCTCAGATATTTTGCTTGTTGACCATCCCAAAAGGATGTTTCTAATATGTCCTAAGTGTAGAGGTTTGTTGGTGTTGGGGGATGAAAACTCAACTAATATCTTTTTGCCATTCTTTGGAAATGTTCCAAAGGAAGGATTATGATACAAGTCTTTCAGTACCTTATTCCAATATTCATCAGAAAGGCTAATATTTAAAAAACCACCTGCAATTTCGATTGCCTTGATCTCGGATATCGTTGTTGATAGTCTCTGACTGAAAATATCACCAATCTCTTGCGGAGATTTTTTTAATTGCTTTACAAAAGGAAACATGACTAGTGTTAAGTCACCAGCAACATCTCTCCTAGTTTTATTAATGACCACTTGATTTGATAACAACTCAAGCTCAAATTGATCTTTAAGTAATTCGGTTACCTGATTCTGTATTTTTTCAATTATTTCCATATCTCGATTCTGGAAGCAAAGATATGATTTTAGCTAAGCATTATTTAGCTTTCAGATCATTAGTATTTCTGAAAAAACTAAAGATTGTTGAGCCATAATTTCGAGCTTGCTCAAAATTAGGATGATCTTCAAAACTATGATTTGGGTTGTGCTCCAGAACAAAAAGACCATTTGATGCTAATAATTCGTTTTTAAAGACTCTATCAGGAATCGTATCTAGTTCCTTCATTCCATATGGCGGTCCTGCAAAAATATAATCATAGGATTTTTTAGATTGGGCTATAAATTTCAATACATCAGCTTTAACAATATTGATCTTGGATTCGATTTTTAGTTCGGCTGATATTTTCTTTACAAAACTAATGCATCCATGAAATCGATCGACATAAGTGGCGTTTTGACACCCTCTAGATATAAATTCATAACAATGATTGCCAGTGCCACCAAATAAATCCAACATGACCACCTTCTCAAAATCAATCCGATTTAATAAAATATTATAGAGTCCCTCCTTTGAAAAGTCAGTTGTTGGTCTGGTTGGCCAATTTTTGGCAGGTGGATAGAATTTTCTGCCACCAAATTCTCCTCCTATAATGCGCATAACGAACTAACATAGGCATCTAAATAATAATGACTTGGCTTTTGATTCTTATGTTTCAATTTATCCGAAATATCGATAAAATCTACATGTCTGATATATTGATAAATTGAGTCAAAGAGCTTTGAATCTTTACTCAGACTTCCAGCCAACCAAAGGGTTTCGGTTTCTCTATTCAATCCCAATTCTTGATATGCAAGTAGAATGAAGTAAATGATATCTTTTAGTAATTTTGCTTTGTATTGATTGTATAACTTGAGTTTATTGTCAATACAGACCAGTATGTGAATGCTATTTTTATCTACAAAACACATGATCTTTTTTGAGCTGTCAGCAACAAAATGTTTTATAAAGCAAGTTGAAATATGTTTTATTTCATGATTTCCTGGGATGGTTTTTATGTTTGAAAGAGTTCTTTTTTCTATCGCATAACATGTAAATAGCGGAAGATCAATCACATTTTCATAATGCAATGACCATGCATCATTAAGGAAAGAGATAGTAGCAAGGTAGTCCTTTAAGTGTTTGGGATCAAAATCATCTACGGGAATATGTGTAAACGGAGTTCCTTTATAACATAGAATACTCTTATGAACAAGATCTGAAAAATCTTTAACAGCTTCAACACCATCTAGTACTTTATCAAAGTAACCATCTTTTACAATTGTTCCTTGATCATCTACAAGCATATAAAAAAAACTGTCCACGCTAAACACAATGGACAGCTTTAAATCTTTGTAAATCAATAATTTGTTATCGGTCATTTAACGTTCCCAATTACCCCCTAAATTTGGTTTCGAGAGATCGCCAAACTTAATTGTTTTGTTAGGATCATATGATTGATCATACTTTTGAAACTTAGGATCTGCATATTCTCCCATAAAATTTTTCCACTTAGTACCTACTTCAACTACAGAAACTAAAGTTTTTTGATATGTTAGGGTATCAGCCTCCATGTTAAAAATACCGCCGTCAGTATATGGAATATACTTTATTGAATCGAGATTAAATCCAAGTGTTTCGACAGAATCCTTTGCATAGATATACGAAACTATTGTTTTGAATAACTCGGTATTTGACGGGTCAGAAGGATCTTCGACAATGTTTTCGATTTTGAAACTATCATTTTTGAGAACATATGCTAATGTGTCAAAATCTTTGGCGAATTCGCCAGTGATTCCTCTAAACATTTCTTGAGATTTTCGGATTTTGTCCAATTGAGCAGTAACTGCATCTTTTCTCAATTTTTTCTCTGCTTGAAAAGCTATAGGCTCTTTAACATTCGCGTAAAGCAAATAGGCTAAAAAAGCAATTAATAATATTAATATTACGTTGAATATGTTTCTCATTCAGCTTTATTTGAAATAGTATTAAGTTATCAAGGATTACTGATGTTAAAAATCAGATCTTTGGTGCGTACAATTATACAAATTTTTAAAAGAATTCCCTTAATTCGCATCTCATTTTTGAATTTTGATGAAAGACAAAGTACATATTATCCTAGCCATAGAATCTTCATGTGACGACACATCTGCGGCTATAGTTAAGGATGGTGTCGTTTTGAGCAATATTACAGCCACTCAAGAGGTTCATAGACAATATGGAGGAGTTGTACCAGAATTAGCTTCACGACAGCACCAAATTAACATTGTTCCTGTCGTCGATCGCGCTTTGAAAGTGGCTAATTTGACTAAAAGTGATCTTACAGCCATTGCTTTTACTCGTGGACCTGGTCTTTTAGGTAGTCTACTGGTTGGAGTCACATTTGCAAAATCCTTGGCGTTAAGCTTAAACATTCCGATCATTGAAGTACATCACATGCAAGCTCATGTTCTTGCATTATTTGCGGAAGATCCGAAGCCTAATTTTCCATTTTTGTGTTTAACTGTTTCTGGAGGACACACGCAAATCGTATTAGTAGAAGATTTTCTTGATATGGAAATTATTGGAACCACCATAGATGATGCTGCCGGAGAAGCATTTGATAAATGTGGAAAAATGATGGGATTACCCTATCCTTCAGGTCCTGAAATTGATAAACTGGCCAAATTAGGTAGTAATAAATATGAGTTTACCGAACCAAATATTGAGGGACATGATTTCAGTTTCAGCGGATTAAAAACGTCTGTTTTATATTTTTTACAAAAGCGTCTAAAAGAAGATCCTGCCTTTATTGAAAGTAATAAGAACGATTTATGTGCTTCGATTCAAGATCGAATAGTGAGTATATTAATGAATAAGTTTGAAAAAGCTGCCCTTGAGTTTGGAATCCAAGAACTTGGGATTGCAGGTGGCGTTTCAGCTAATTCAGCTTTACGTCAAGCACTTAAAGAAAAGTGTGAAGAGCGAGCATGGAATGCCTATATACCCAAAATGGCTTATTGTACGGATAATGCTGGAATGATCGGTGTAGCTGCGTATTACAAAGCAAAAGCAGGAGAGTTTACTGACCAATCCATAAGACCCGATCCTAGGTTGGAATGGTAAGAATTAACGATGTTTGAACTAGTTTCCTAGAGCAAAAACAGATCATTATGACCAAGAAATTAACGGACAATCTGCTATTTAAATGTGGTGTCATTATGAAAAACCGATTTATGCTGGCACCTATGACAAATTCTCAAAGCTTAGAAAATGGTGTTCTTTCCGAAGAAGAATATCAATGGCTGACAATGAGAGCTCAAGGCCAGTTTGGTTTGGTCATGACTTGTGCATCCCATGTTCATGAGAATGGGAAAGGATTTCCTGGACAGTTAGGGATTTTTTCTGATAATCACATTGAAGGGCATCAGAGATTGAGCTCCGAAATAAAGAAATATGGAAGTCTAGCGGTCATTCAATTGCATCATGCTGGAATGCGTTCTCCCAAGGAATTAATCCGTCAATCACCTTTATGTCCTTCAGAAAATATAAAATTCGGAGCACGTGAAATGAGTCCGGATGAAATCATTGAATTGAGAAAAGCTTTTGTTGATGCAGCACTAAGAGCTAAAAAATCTGGATATGACGGTGTCGAAATACATGGCGCTCATGGATATATTATTTCTCAATTTTTAAGTTCGGAAATCAACAAAAGAGATGATGATTATGGTGGTAATCTATATAATCGTTCTCGTTTACTTTTTGAACTAGTGGAAGCTATTAGAAAGGAATGTGGAGATGAATTCTTACTAGGAGTTCGACTTTCACCTGAACGATTTGGTATGGACATTAACGAGATAAAGGAAGTTTGTCAACAGCTCGTTGAAGAGAATAAAATTGATTTTCTTGATATTTCTTTGTGGGATGTTTTTAAAGATGCTGAGGATGAAAAATATCGTTATAAATCCTTACTCAGACATTTTACTGAATTAGACTATAAAAAAGTCTTGTTTACAGTGGCGGGAAAGATCAGAACAGCAGAAGATGTAAAAAATGTTATAAATGCAGGAGTAGATTTTGTAAGTGTCGGAAGATCGGGCATACTTCATCATGACTTTCCAATAAAAGTATGTGAAGACTCAAATTTTAAATCAGCACAAACTCCGGTTTCAGAAGAGTACTTAATTGGACAGGGACTCAGCCCAAAATTTATTCAGTATATGAGAAAATGGCCAAGCTTCGTTAAGGAAGCATAGAACTACGCTGAAATTATTTTTTTCTTCAGCGCCTCAAACTCTTCATCTGAAAGAATGCCATCTTTTTTCAGTTGTGCTAGATCTTTTAACTTATCGACGATACTTTTATCGGCCTCGGGAATAGCATCATTATTTGCCTTCTCTAATTTGACGGGCTCCACAAAACTAGACTGTCCTTCATCGTGCTTTTTCTTCATTTCACGTGCAAGATCCTTGCCCTTTTCAAATTTTTCATTGTAGTATTTCATCAAACGTGATGGATCAAAATCGAGAAAAGTCCCACCGGTTTCAAAGTGTTTTTTAAACACCTCCCCTAGCGCATAAGTTGAGGCACCAGATAAAACCGCTAAAGATAAACTACCCAACATTGTTCCAACTCCAGGAATAAATTTTACAGCCGAAGCTCCCATTCGAGCTAGACTCGATCCTGCCAAAGCAGTAATTATCGCTTTACCCTTGGTTTCTTCAAAATCAATTTCATAAACATTACTCAACTGGCGAATCATGTCGAGTTGCATAGCACTTACTGCAAAAAAATCAGCAATCGGTACGGGAATAAATCCTGCTCCCATAGACCAAATCATATGATTTTTAATGATTCTATTTGCATTATCTTTTAGATCTTCAGAATTTTTCTTTTTTGCCATCTATGATTACTTTTTCTATAAAACACCAAGATATTCTTTAAATGTTCCATGTAGTGTAAAAAATCGATAAAATACTTTAATGTCTATACAAGTTTATTTTACAAAGCATTTTATCCCAGAACTATGACTTGAAAATTCTGGGGCATACATGCATTGGATCGTCGTAATTCCATTTGAAAAATCACCCTTGTGTTGGACTTTTAGACCATATTCAAAAACAAAGGTCCCTTTTGGCAGTTGATCAAAGAAAAAGTGCGTTGCCAAGTCTTTGGTACTTTCATAATATCCAAGACCATCTTGCCATTTGTATTGACTTAAAACATTTTTGGGTTCAAAACCACTGGATCGCATATCTTTCATATGTACAAATTCCATTTCTCGGTCAACGCGTAATTCAATCCGGACAATAAGTTGATCTCCTACATTCAATGGATCATTTTTTACTTCGATCAATCGCTCACCACGATCAGTTATCTCTCGCTTAAACAATTTCTTATTTATAGTAAGTGGTGTCTCTTGAAAATCAGTGATTTTGTCTAGGTCTTCAAAATATTGCCAATAGGCTCCACCCCAAGAAATATGCTCGTTTGGATTGTACACTTCAATTCTAGCTTTATCAGGTGTCATGTCTTCTCCTTGGAATTGCTTTTTGATATAACCAGTACCCGCCTCGATTTTTTCCTTTTCAAACGACAGCTCATCATTCCCAATTCGAATTTCTGGATTGGAATCACTATCTATCCATTGTGTTTTTCCTTCTTTCTGATTGATCAGCAAGGCATAAATAGCGGCTGAAGTTGATTTGGTTGTACTCCAACGATTGGTTTGTTTGTTCTTCAGCAACCAAATTTGCATGTCCTCAATATCATTTTGCGGAAAATCAAGTTCCCAAAACATCTCAATAAAAAGACTTTGCGTTTCGAGTGGCATTTGATACCAATTATAACCAGACTTAATTTTCCAATACCTGCCTAACTCTTCGTCATATAAACTGTTCTCCATGACGGACGCAGCAATTTCTTTTGCTATGGGAATGTCCCCTGATCTTGATTGCGACAGAGCAATCAATCCCATGGAGTATAAATTTTTATTATTCCAATACTTGGAAGCTTGGTTATAGTAATAATCATACGCTTCTTGAACCTCTTTGGCAATCTCATATTCTTTAAAGAAAGATCGAACATAGAGATAATGAATGGCATAATAACTTAAGTGATCATTGCTGAGTTTTAGATTGTAATTTCTTTTTCTTCTCAATAAATCTTCATACGAATCTTTTATTCTTTGATCTAAATAAGGGATCAACAAACTTAATATTTGCTCCATGTCATTTTGTGACTTATCCAGAATATTCAACTTCTGTAGGTGACCGATATTTTCAGCAATGTATTGAGAAATGTATTGATTGTCACGACCTTCAAACCAAGGAAACCCGCCATTACTTAATTGTCGTTCTCTTAACTTTTTGACGATCGCATTCTTGTTGTTGCTCATGGTATTTAAGTCAAACAAAAGAGCGATATTTCTTTTTTGCTCATCTTCTGACATCGCATTTAGTAGCCAAGGCGTTTCTTCGATCAATGCTGATTTCAATTCTTGGTTCTTAAACAAATTGCTTTTCAAGGCATCACTATTGGTGATTTTCCATTGATCAAATACAGCTTTTATCTTTGGTGTGGAATTCACGATATTTTCAGCCAATTGATTTGCAAAGTACCGATTAATCAATTGTTCGGAACACTCGTGAGGAAATTCCATTAAATACGGAAGGGCTTGCACGGCATACCATACTGGATTGGATGTAAACTCTAGAGTGAGTTTATGATCTCTTAAGGTGCTAGAATTATGTTTATTAGCATAGCCTTTTATTTCAAATGTTTTTCGTTCACCACTTTTGACATTCATGGCTAGTGTCTCGGTAACCAATTGTCGATTGCTCAAAACGGGAACTATATTAAGCTCTCCATCCGAATGTTGATCACTTGTAATAATCGTTTTGATCGCCAAAGTACTGAGCATATTCTGAGGAATCTCTAGTTCCCATGAAACTTCTTCAGAGGTTCCTTTCAAAATCTTGATATTTTGAGCGTTTTCTCCAGCATAGAGCGATGGAAGTTCTTGCATCGAAGTTGCGTCATATATTTTTAATTCGGCTCGAGCCGAAAGGTTTCTATCTGAAATATTAGAAACTTTTGCACTATAGCTAATTTTATCTCCTTGTCTTAAAAATCTAGGTGTATTTGGAAGAATCATTAAGTCCTTCTTGGTCACTATTTCTCTGTCCGAATAAGCAAATGCAAAGTCTTTGTCATGAGCAAATGTCATAAACTTCCAAGATGTTAATGCTTCATTCATTTTGAAGTCAATCAGTATGTTTCCGTCCACATCTGTCTCTAGATTTGGGTAAAAGAAAACGGTTTCGTTTAAATTTTCTCGGATTTGTACTTTTGCGTCGGGATTATTTGTATCATCATTAATGCCTTCATCTGGACTAAAACCACCAGCTTCAGAAGTACTCTGATCTTTGCTTTTAGCAGATGAAATCATTACAGCATCCATTTCCTTACTCATAGGTGCGCTCTCCATGTCAACCATGTCATTCATCATTGGTCTAGCACCGTCGATCGCATAATTTTTGTTCATACCGCGTGAACCTCGTATCTGTATATTGCCACTCCACAAATTAAATCCAAACCAATTAAAATCGATTGGATATATAGGTGGATGACTGTACGTATCATAGGGAACTCGGCTCCAATAGTTGTCTTTTCCTGATGCTACTTGATAATAAAAACCTTCTGGAGTCGTACGAAATAAGGACATGAGGCTAGGATAAAAATTAGATTTCCATGTGTGTGATGTAAATTGATCTAAAGAGGCATCATACATACTCGCCAATAGCTCAGCTTGAGCAG
>JAHDCZ010000126.1:5627-7936 GCA_020629615.1 Saprospiraceae bacterium | reverse complement strand
CAGTTAGAGACATGGGCGAAATACTTTTAAACAATGAAACTTTAGGTGAGGAAATGACTAATGAAGAATTTTTCGAAATGCAAGAAAGTATAATGATGAGCTATCAAAAAGAATTTGAAGAAGGAGGATTTGCTTTTTTACGTTTGACAAATTCGTTTGATCCAAAGGATAATTAATCGATTTGAGAATATGCCTAAAAACAATCCTTTCTTAGCCAAACGATTTTCAGCCCTTATTCTTGATGGGACTTGGATTGCAAATACTAATTTTAAACAAATATTGTCTGATGTCAATCTTGAAGTAGCAAATAAGAAAATCGGATCATTAAATACGATTGCAAAATTAACTTTTCATGTCAACTATTACATCGAAGGTGTATTGAAAGTGTTAGAAGGGGGAACTTTAGATATACATGATAAATTCAGTTTTGATATGCCTGCCTTGAAAACTGAAAAAGAGTGGGAATCAATGCAGTCCAAATTATATGAAAACTCAAGAATATTTGCGAGGAGAGTAGCAGAATTGTCTAATGAAAAATTAAACTCGACTTTCGTAAAAGAAGAATACGGAGATTATCGAAGAAACATTAACGGGTTGATTGAACATGGTTATTATCATTTCGGACAAATCGTTCTCATCAAGAAATTGATTACAGTGGATCAAAATAAAAAATAGAAATGAGAGATTTTTCGCATTTAGATGCTTCAGGGAAACCCAATATGGTTGATGTCGGACATAAAAAAATAACTCAACGAATGGCAAAAGCACGATCCATTTTAAAAGTGGATCAAGCCATCATCAATCAGTTTGAAAACAATGACATTCAAACTAAAAAGGGACCCATTTTTCAAACGGCCATCATTGCAGGAATCATGGGGGCTAAAAAGACAAGCGAACTCATACCGCTTTGCCATCAATTAAATTTATCCAAAGTGACAATTGATATCAATATTAATTCAGATCAAGAAATCGTCATAGAATGTACAGCAAAGTTGGAAGGACAAACAGGAGTAGAAATGGAAGCCTTGACTGGAGCGACGATTGCGGCTTTAACCATCTATGATATGTGCAAAGGATTTTCACAGAATATAAGTATTAAGGAAACTAAGTTGTTGAAAAAAATAGGAGGGAAAAGCGATGTCAAAAGAGACTAAAAAACATACCAAGCATACTACATTAATTAAACCAGTAGGAGGGGAGTATCATCGTAATGAATGGACTTTTATTGGTGCGCCATGCGGTGTAATCCATGAGACCGTTCGGAAACTGAATAAAGATTTAATTGATGATTTCAAGATTGGCTATTTGGATGCAGCTCATGAAGCGGAAGCGATGGATGAAGCGTTCTATTTGCATTTTACGGATCGAATCCATCATCAATCCTTGGAAACCAAACAAACTTTAGGTCAAAAGCAACATCGAAAATATTACAATGAATTGGACTTACTCTTTGTGAATGGAAATCATTTCAAAGGGGATAAGCAGGTAGTTTTTATTAGTGAGAAGAAAAAAGATTCATTGTATAGAAAATTGGATCGATTAACGAATATTCAAGCGGTGATCCTAGAACATGAAGGACAAGAATTGCACGATTATTTGCTAGATCAAATAAGCCATGAGATACCCAGGATATTACTTTCCGATACCAAGGGATTGAGCAAATTAATGTGCGATCATTATTTCCATAACATTCCTGAAGTATACGGTTTGATCCTTTCAGGTGGTAAAAGTCAGAGAATGGGACAGGACAAAGGAGCTTTGGATTATCGCGGTATGCCGCATCGTGATTATCTAGCCAATTTGATAAAGCCATATTGTACTGAAGTATTCATGTCGTGTCGTAAAGAACAATTGAATGATTGGGAAACGGATTACGCCAAGCTCCTAGATACTTTTATTGGATTAGGACCCTATGGAGCCATTCTATCTGCTTTTAGAGAACAACCCAATAAAGCTTGGATGACCTTGGCCTGCGATTTACCTTATTTGGATGCATCGACGATAGCCATGTTGTCGAAACATAGAAATCCTTTAAAATTGGCTACCTGCTTCCATAACCCCGATACGAGTTTTCCTGAACCCCTAATTACGATTTGGGAACCTCGAGCTTATCCCATGCTTCTGGAATTCTTAAGCCAAGGCTATTCATGTCCCAGAAAGGTATTAATCAATACGGATATCGAAGAAATTCATCTCGACGATCACATAGTCCTCGACAATGCCAATGATCCAGCTAGCTTCCAAAAAGCAAAAGAGTCCCTAAAAACAGATTCAACTATATAACTCAGCCATATTATATTTTTCTATAA
>JAHDCZ010000126.1:0-5527 GCA_020629615.1 Saprospiraceae bacterium | reverse complement strand
CCTTGCCCTTCCAGCCAAGCCAAAGCTCCATCGGAGCGAAATAAAATTCCTTTCTCTCCTAATCAAATATATACTCCTCTCGATAATCAACCCCATTGTCATTCAATATCTCCCGATATTCATTCCTAAAAGATTTCCTAGCATGATGCTCTTCCTGCCGATCAATATAATTTTCAATTCTCTTCACTTCAGATTGCCCAACACTAAAAGCCCCATATCCTTTTTGCCACCGAAAATTCCCTCTGATATTTTTTCGCTCATTAATCCATTTTGAAGAATTGCATTTTATAATTCGAATAAGCTCAGATAAATTGCAATTTCCGCGAGTACTAAGAAGTAAATGAACATGATTAGGAACTCCATTGATTTTCAAAAGCTTTTCATTTTCATTTCGTACTATTCCTGAGATGTATTTATAGAGCTCAATTTTCCACTCTTTAGCGATAAGATTTCTCCGCCATTCCACACCCAGGACAATATGATAGTATAATTGAGTGTATGTATTTGCCATAGTATTTTGCTTTTATGTCGCTCCTCTTGAGCTTATTTTCTTCAAGGATGCCTTGGTATGGAATATAGCCGCTCTGCGGCTTAATCTTATTCCTCAAGAATTGAATACCCTTAATTTTCGTTTCATAACTCAAATCAATAGTTTAAGATAAATCTAAGTTTTAGCAGTAGTCATTTTCCAATCTCAAGCTCCATCGGAGCGAAATCCAATAGAAAACCCCGTCCCCCACATTAATTCATTACATATCCATGTTTTTCGTATCTTAACACAAGACAAAAAATGCAGCAATGGCAAAGTATACGATAACCATTAATGGTCAATCAAAAGATGTAGATGTAGATCCAGACACACCAATATTATGGGTATTAAGAGACGAACTGAACTTGGTAGGTACCAAGTATGGTTGTGGTATCGCACAATGTGGTGCATGCACAATCCATATTGATGGTAATCCAGCAAGATCATGTTCATTGCCTGTGTCTCGCGTTGCGGATAAAAAGATAACCACAATCGAAGGACTTTCGGCAGAAGCAAATCATCCTTTGCAGGAGGCCTGGCGCAAGCATGATGTTCCACAATGTGGTTATTGTCAGGCAGGTCAAATTATGTCGGCCGCCGCATTGTTAAAAGAAAACAAAAATCCATCCGATGCAGATATTGATGACGCCATGCGAGGAAATTTGTGTCGATGTGCGAGTTATACCAAAATTAAGGCGGCAATTAAATCTGCTGCAAATAGCTAATCTATAGTCCTTAAGAATCATGAAAAATAATAAGATCAATAAAGACAGACGAAGTTTTTTAAAAGTGACAACTGCAGTCGGTGGTGGCATGCTGATAGGATTTAATTGGATGGGCTGTAAGTCAGATGCTGTAGTGAAAGAGCTGAGTTTGCCATATCCAAAAGAATGGGTCGACTTCGATGCGTTTATTAAAATTGGAGATACTGGATTAGTGACGATCATGTCTCCTAATCCTGAAATAGGACAAAATATCAAAACTTCTATGCCGATGATTATCGCCGAGGAATTAGATGTGGCTTGGAAGGATGTTGTGGTCGAACAAGCACCACTGAATACTGAATGGTATACACGTCAAGTGGCGGGTGGAAGCCAATCCATACGGCACGGTTGGGAAGCTTTGCGTAAAACAGGGGCGGCAGTCAAACAAATGCTCGTAGAAACTGCAGCAGAAAAGTGGGAAGCGGAGCCCTCAGATTGTAGCGTTGAAAATGGAATGATTACGCATGTGGATGGGCGTTCAATTGGATATGGGGAATTGGCGACAGAAGCGAGCAAAAGGGAAGTGCCAGAAGAACCAAAGCTTAAAGATCCTAGTGAATTTAAGATTATCGGTCAAAGCAAACGTAATGTGGATATGGAAGGCATTTTGACTGGTGCGCCTTTGTTTGGAACTGATTTTAAACGAGATGGAATGTCTTATGCGACGGCTTTGCGACCACCAGCATTTGGTCAGGAATTAAAATCTTTTGATGATACCGAAACGAGGAAAGTGAAGGGTGTACAAGACGTGATTCGATTTGGAAATAAAGTGGCCGTGATTGCGGATAACACTTGGGCCGCGATGAAAGGAAAGAAAGCGCTCGTTGCGGAATGGGAGCAAAAACAGAAAGCTGAAAATTCAGAATACCATAGCAAAACACTGCTGGATTATTTAGAGAAGAAATCAGACGAACCGAGACGAGTGGATGGAGATGTGGATAAGGCTTTCGCCGAATCAGATGAAGTATTAGAACGAACATACGAAGCACCTTTTTTACCGCATAGTTGTATGGAACCGATGAACTTTTTCGCCCACGTGACAGAGGAAGGAGCAGAGCTTATTGGACCGATTCAAACACCCCAATGGACACAACAACGCGTGGCTGATTTATTAAAAATTGATAAAGAGAAAGTGTCGATTGACATGACTCGAATGGGTGGCGGGTTTGGTCGCAGACTTTATGGAGATTTTGCACTAGAGGCGGCAGAGGTTTCGAGTTTGTCAAAAAAGCCGATTCAAATGATCTTCTCGAGAGAGGATGATATGATGGCAGGTACATACCGACCAGCCTCGGCTTATAAATTTAAGGTCGGAATAAAGGACAATGAGGTCATCGCATATCATTTAACTGAAGCCTGTTTTAACGGACAGATGTTTGGGACGATGCCCAATAATTTCCCATGTGGTGCCATCGAAAATTATCGCGTTGACTGTCATACCATTGAGAGTAATATTACCACTGGAGCATGGAGAGCACCTTATGCAAATTTTTTGGCTTTCGCCGAACAAGCATTTTTGGATGAGTTGGCAGAAAAACTAGAAAAGGACCCTGTACAATTTCGATTGGATTTATTCGCGAAAGCGAAAGAAAAACCAGTAGGTGAGGAACATAATTATGAGGTTGATAAGTTTGTCGGCGTCATCAAATTGGCAGCAGAGAAAGCGGGGTGGAAATCAGACGGTGATAATTCTAATTTGGGATTCTGTGCATATTATTCCCATAATACATATGTTGCAGAAGTCGCGGAAGTAGAGATGGAAGATGGCTTGCCCAAAGTGAAAAATATTCATTGTGCCGTAGATTGTGGTATTGTCATTAATCCGAATGCAGCGATTAACCAAATTGAAGGGGGAATTATTGATGGCATTGGTCATGCGATGTACAGTGATTTTGTTTTCAAAGACGGCCAAAGTCAATCCAATAATTATCATCAGTATCGTTTAATTCGTATGCCCGAGATACCTACGATTGATGTGCATTTTGTGAAGAGTAATAACGATCCCACTGGACTTGGTGAACCAACATTGCCACCGGCAGGAGGTGCCGTGGCCAATGCAATTTATAAAGCGACAGGTCTGCGGATGTATACGCAACCGTTTATTAAAAATTTGGAGAATTTAGGATAAGATAAATAGAAGATGATTATAAAATTAGTGAGTTGCGGTCAAGTGAGACCAGATAAAAGGGCCATTACCAAAATGTTAGAGGAAGTGGCCGGAATGGATAGTGGAACCGCTTTTGAAATGATGGAAATTTTATTGGACGGCGATCCGATCGAAATTGAAGTGGATGGAAAGTCTACCAGTTCGGTTTTCAGAACTTTACGTAAAATGGAAATTGAATACGAACAAGATTAATGCAGTATGTCCAGCACTATAATTACCAAACCAAAAGTCGACATCGCTCCTTCTATTTTGAAGGACTTGGAAACTCGAACTAAAGAGGAGGGGCAGGTAGTATTGCATTTTATTTTACATAATTCCTATTCCGAAAGTAGTTTGATCCGAATATGGCCGTCCAGCTATTTGTTTGATCTCGACAGTAGTCATTCAAGCGATTTGGTTCATGTCGAAAATATTACCCTATTTCCAACATGGAAGCCAGTGCCTGCAAATACAACCGTTTGTTTTACCTTAATTTTCTCTGGACTCCCCAAGTCTTGTACCGCTTTTCAGTTTGTCGAAGATTGCAAAGGCTCAAGTGGTGCTTGGTCCATTGATCGAATTCAAAGGAACGAACAGGATGTGTATTTTTTAAGAATAGATTAAAACCAATTATAAATCATCATTAAACCAACAAAATGAATCCAATTTTAAAAAATGTACTCGCTGTAATTGCCGGCTGGATAAGCGGTAGTTTTATCAACATGGGCTTAGTGAATCTAGGACATAGTATCATGCCCATTGAAGGCCTTGATCCAAAGGATATGGCCGCTTATGCGGAAATAATGCCAGGTTTAGACCCACAACATTTTATTTTCCCTTTTCTTGCTCATGCAGTCGGAACCTTATTTGGGGCTTTTATGACGGCCTTATTAGCAGCTAATCATAAAATGAAATTTGCTTTGGCAATCGGAGTATTGTTTCTTTTAGGAGGAATAGCAATCAATTATATGTTGAGCGGACCGATGTGGTTTACAGTACTTGATATTTTAGTCGCTTATATTCCGATGGCTTGGATTGGTGGGAATCTGGGAATAAAAATGTCGAAGAGATAGGTTTGACGATTAAATACTGCTTTATAAAGTTATTCCGTCAAAAGTGGACATAGAACGGATTGTCTAAATTAAATTGAAATCGAGACCTTTTGCAAAAGTGTTTTTCGATATCATGAATTCTTACTATTTTAAAGTAAATCAAAACTAAAATTATGAGCACTTTCAATGAATACTTTGTGGATACTTTAAAAAATAGATATGCTGATTTTGAAGGTAGAGCCCGAAGAAGTGAGTTCTGGTATTTTAATTTGTATGCCTTCTTAGTAATACTATTATGTATGGCACTTGTTGGTATTGGAGTAGCTACCGAAATTTTCATTTTATCGACCATTGGTGGAATAGCCTATCTTATTGTTGCCCTAGCTATGATTATTCCAAATTTAGCTGTTTCAATTAGAAGATTACATGATATTGGTAAATCAGGCTGGATGATATTAATTGCTTTTATACCTATTGTTGGAAGCATTATGCTATTGGTCTTCTGTGTGACTGATAGTCAACGTGAACCCAATCAATGGGGACCAAACCCCAAAGGTGAATCGGAAGATTGGGAGTTATGATGAATCCAAGGATAGTATAAATGGATACCCTTCGGACTTATTTTTTTGATACTTTACGTTATCGTTATGATGATTTTAATGGTCGTTCGAGAAGACGTGAGTATTGGTATTTTGTTCTCTATTCGTTTCTTTCTATCGTAATTGCCGGTTCTATTTCGAGAAAATTAGGTGACTTCAAGATTCCTATATTTTCTACTTTCATAAAGTCCTTTCATGTTATCGTTTTCTTTGTACTGTTAGTACCATATTTAGCGATCTCTGTTCGACGATTGCATGATATTAACAAATCCGGATGGTATCTTTTAATATATTTCATTCCATTCGGAAGTTTGATATTATTCTATTTTTTTTGTTGTGAAGGCGTAGATAACGAGAATGAATGGGGACTTGATCCAAAGGGTGAAGTCGAGGATTGGGAGTTGTGAAATTAAGAACGAGATTTAATACAAAAGCCC
>JAHDCZ010000016.1 GCA_020629615.1 Saprospiraceae bacterium | reverse complement strand
TAGATCCATTAACAGGTCCTCCCTCACAGAAAAAATCAGAAGAAACATAATCATACGTTCCTGCTAGATTAGACTCACAATCAACATCACCGATAGAAATAACGGCAACTTTCAATAAATCAGTTCCGCCTCGTCCAACTGCAACACTTCCCTCGGCATTAGTCGCACTTTCCAAAGTTATAATTAAAGATTTAACTCCATCAACGACATCATCAGTGTATAGATCAACAACAAGATCGACATTATCCCTGTCTAAAAATTCAGCTTCATTAGGTGAAATAACAACTGTTCCTGTATTTCCTGTTAATCCAGCAATGTCATAATCAACTCCTTGAACTGCATCACCAGATACACTATAAGTTACAGTGATATCCGAAAGAGTTCCAGTAGGACATTCAATAGTTAAAGACGTTGAACCTGCATCTTCTAAAACCACAATTTCATCCAAAACAATACCATTACCCGGTGCATCAAATGCAACATATCCAGGTAATTCTTCTAAGTCAAAGTTATCTTCTACGACATACTCATTGCCACAAGACGCCACAAAAAGAAGACCAAGACATAATATTATATATTTCATTTTTATCATCTTTTTAAATTTTAATTTTCAAACCACATTTTAGTGTCCGTTGGAGGATTTGCCGGAGTATTTACATTTGATGCCACCTCATCTGGTGGATAGTCAAAACGCTTCAACATAGAAGAAATACCAGTTCCTGGATAATCTTCCATCGTTGGAACACCTGTTCTACGAACTGTATTCCAGCTATAAACAGGTCTCATAAAACCAGCTAAATACAGCTGCTCATGAATATCCTGCATAGTAACTGTTCCATAATTTGCAATGTAATCATCAATATCAGCAGCAGAAATCAAGCCAGAAGCTCCTGGTCCTGAACCTCCCCAAAACTCACAATCAGATCTAAGACCAGCGTCAAAATTAGACTGAACATCATCACCTGTAACACCTAGCATACCTAACTCAGCTCTATAATAGCTAATTTCAGAAGGCAAGAACATAACATGCAAATAATCTCTTCTAATAATGTTGTTTGACACCACTGCATTAGTCGCAGCATTGGGAGTAGTAGTACCAATATCAGCAGCACCATTTCCATTAGTATCAGTGTAAAGAACATTTGCTCTAGGCCCACCTTTTGCCATCATCAAATCAAAAGATACTGGTGATGGAGAAAAAGCACCTGTTGATTCGTTATCAGGTCCAAAGAATGAACTAACAAATCTTTCGTAACTAATTGCCTCACCAGGAGTATCTAAATATCTCACTGCGGCCATATCAGCTAAAGTTTCAATTACAGGCTCTCCTAAGGCAGCAGCTAATCTAGAATCAGCAGAAGCATCCTTATTTCTCATTAACATCAAAATTCTGATCTTAATAGAATTTGCCCATTTTCTCCACTTTGCCATATCTCCACCGTAGATTAAATCACCTTGACCTACATTTACACTAGCATCACCGATAGCATCAATAAGTGCCATAGCTTCGTCCAAAATATCGATACAACCATTGAAAACTGTCTGTTGGTCATCAAAATTTGGTGATGGGTAAGTAGCTCCATCTAATGCCTCCGTAAAAGGAATATCTCCCCAAATACATGAAAGTTCAAAGTATGCCTTAGCTTTCATGACTTTAGCAATGGCATTAATGTTATTGTTAGAAATTCCAGCAGCTTCCGCATCTTGCTCAACCAATTGAAGGTTTCCTAAAACTTGATTATAATACATGAACCAAGTATTTCCTGTCAAGAAACTTGAGGTATTTCCTCTAGCCGGGCTATTGTAACAAAAACTCAATTGTTGTGGTACATCTAAAATTCTTGTACCCAACTCTGTAACGTATCTGTTTGAATATTGAACAAATACATAAGGTAAAACAGCATTCGGATCAGCCGAAGTTGCTACCAAAGGATTGGTGTTTATATCTAACTGGTCTTCACATGAAGTCGATAGAAAAACAACCAATAAGCTTAATGATAATATTTTTATAAATTTCATCTTATTTCTTGTTTTATTAATTAGAATGTCGCTTTGACATTAAAACCTATACTTCTTGTACCAGGAGTGCTTGATCTTTCAACTCCCCATCCATCTTGACCGGCACCAAATAAGTTAGATTCTGGATCAATGTGAGGAACCTCAGAATAAATCAACCAAACATTTCTTGATTCCAATCCAAGTGTTAATCCTTTAATGAAAGAGTCACCCAATAAAGATTGTGGTAATGTATAGTTCAATGCAACTTCTCTCAATTTAACAAAAGAGGCATCATAAATAAATGGCTCTCCTACACTATTGTTGTCCAAACTAGTCCAAAAAGCTTGAGCATTTGCTAAAGGAATATCATTTTCTCTAAACGTTCCATCTCCATTATCAATTACTCCTTCTCTATCAATGAAGGTACCTTCTCTGTTACCTAATGTTTCAGTCACTAATCCACCAGTTTGAAGATTTTCTACGGTAGAAGATTTCATTACACCACCTGATCTCCAGTCGATTGTAAAAGATAAGTTTAAATTACCAACATCAAAAGAGTTAACAAATCCCATATTAAAGTCAGGCAATACAGAACCCATTGTTCTAGTCTCACCAGCTAATCTAGTTCCATCAACAGGATTGATAAGTGGTCTACCACCAAACTCAGTAGATAAAGAATCTTCAACTCTTAAGAAAGGGATAGCTAATAATTCGAATCCTGCTCCTTCCTCAGCGACAACCTGAACAGAGTTGAAAGCACTTGAAATCAATACTCGATCAACACCTTCTGCTAACTCAACAACTTCAACTTTAGCAGAAGAGTAGTTAATTGCAGTGTTCCATTGGAAGTTTCCAAATTTAACAGGAACGGCATCAATTGTGAATTCTACTCCACTAGTGTTTACTTGACCAACATTTGTTCTTAAACTTGCAAAACCTGTAGATTCTGGAATCGGAAGTGCCAAGATTTGATCTTTGTTTTCAGATTTGAAATATGCGATATCCAATCCTAATCTATAATCAAAGAAATCTAATTCAGCTCCGATCTCGTAACTTGTTTGTTGCTCAGGTCTAAGATCTGCAGGAGGAATCGTGTTACTCTTAGCAAATGCTAATCTTCCATCGAATGGGAAATTCACACCTAAACCATACTGTCCCGTTGCATTAGAAATAGGATTGAAATTAAAGTCTAACTGATAAGGTCCTGTATCGTTTCCAACTTGTGCATAACTTAATCTTAATTTACCATAGCTAAACATGTCATTTGTCAAGTCAAATGCATCAGAGAATACAAATGCCAAACTAGCCGATGGATAGAAATAAGATCTATTATTTGCAGGAAGTGTTGAAGACCAGTCATTACGACCTGTCAATGTCAATGTCGCCCATGACTTATATCCAATATCTATAGATCCATATAATCCGAATAAAGCTTGCTCACTAAACCCTCTGTTAGCGACATTAAGCTCAGTATTTCCTGGATCAAATAATTCAGGAACTAAAAGAGATTGAGAGAACAATCCTTCTCTGACTAATTTTCTCTTGTTATAGTTGAATCCCCCAAGAACATTTAAAGTAACATCTTCATTAACATCAATTCCATAGTTTGCAATGATGTCAGTGTTGAACTGAGTTTGATTGATCTTATCAACCAAGAAATCACCTTCTAAAACTTGAGCAGTTCCTTTTTTGTTTGTAATAAATCTATTATCCTGACCAAAATCATATCCGACTTTACCCGTAATATCCAAATTATCAAACAATCCATAAGTAACCTGCATGTTAGCAAGTACACGAGTATCATCACGATCATTTCTATTTTCATGACGAATCCAGTATGGGTTATTAGAAGTTGGAGTAGGTTGATTGATTTGGTTACCCGCATCATCAATCCATGGTTGGAAAACGGCCTGATCTAAAGTACTACTAAATGAACTCAATCCAATGATGTTTGGATCATTCGCACCGGCAGCAGCTGTACCTTTAGAATCTGTCTTTGTAAATTGAACACCAAATCTAGACTTTAATCTATCAGAGTGATTTACTCCTGCGTTCAAACTGACGTTATATCTATCCAGTTCAGAACCAGGAACAATTCCTGTTTGATTTAAGGCACCCATACTAATTCTATAGTCCATTCTTTCATTTCCATCTGAAATAGCGACATTGTTAATTAATGTTCTACCAGTGGTAAAGAAATCCTGAACGCCATTGTTATCAATTTTCTGTAAAGCTCCTGACTCTCCAGTAACTGGCAGGCTATTAACAGTCTGTCCAACATTTCTTGGACCCCAGTCAAAACCAATTGATGAAGAATCATATTTAGCCTGAGATCCCATTGCATAATCTTGCTGATAATCTGGCACAACAAACATATTATCCCATCTGTAGGATGAATTTAACTCAACTCTAGCTCCACCATCTTTACTAGCCTTACCTCTTTTAGTCGTTACAATAATTGCACCAGCCGCAGCTCTAGATCCGTACAACGCCGTCGCAGCTGCACCTTTCAAAACACTCATAGACTCTACGTCATCTGGATTAACAACCATAGCACCGTTACCAAAATCTCTGTTTCCAGAAATGGCACTTACACCATCAATTTGGCTATTGTTAAACGGCATTCCATCGATAACCCAAAGAGGATTATTTCTACCGCTTAAAGAAGTAGCCCCTCTAATGATCATTTTAGATGAAGCCCCAAGGTTACCACTAGAATTGTTAATCTGAACACCTGTAACTTTTCCTTGAAGTGAGTTTACGATGTTAGTCGCACGTGCTTTGGTTAATTCCTCAGAGTCGATTTTATCAACACTGTACCCCAAAGTACTTTCTTCTTTTTCAATACCCAATGCAGTAATCACAACCTCTTTAAGGACTTGTCCTTCTTGCATTGTAATCACAACATTAGACAATCCATCTATATTGATGGTCTGATCAGCGTATCCCGTGTAGGATACTTCTAATTCTGTTGTTCCTTCTGGAACAGTTAAAGTAAAATTACCATCAATATCCGTGATGGTTCCGACAGTGCTACCTTTAGCGATAACGTTTGCACCAATCAGTGCAAGACCGTCGGCATCAGTTATGTTCCCGCTTACTGTACGCTGGCCATATGAAAAGCCAACAGCAAAAAGAAAAATAACTAACAGTAGTGAAAGTTTTTTCATACCAATTCGATTTAGATTATTTAAATACGTCGCATAATTGCTGAATTTATTAATATAATGTTAATAAATCTTCACAAAACATACACACACAATAGGTCTAATTTAACATCCAAATATTCGTCAATATTTAATATTAAAGAAAACAATAATGCATAAATACATCTCTATGCGACAGTTATCATATTTTTCGTCTTTTGCAATCTAATTAAGTGTTTTTGATTCCGTCTAACTTAATTAGGATCACTGTTATACAAACTTATAACAATTCCTTAACGCTGCTTCAATCCACAACGATTTTTTTTCACTCGTGCCAAAAAGATTTTAAAATAGTCCAAATAACACTTCTCTTACAGTTCTATAATTTCACAAATTTTGTCAGTTTGTTCTCATTAATTCTCAAAAAATAAAATCCAGATTTCAACTGACCTACATCAACTCTTTGAATCTCAAAATTTGATTCAAGCTGATCGATGACTTTTCCATTTATATCCAGAATCTGAATTTTACGAATTTTTGTTTCTGAATCTATATTTATAACATGAGTCGTTGGATTCGGCGAAAGCCTAAAAAGAAAATCTGAATCCTGCTCATCTACCGCAACATCGATCATACAAAAATCTTCATTGGGCGAAAGCTCCAAATAACCTTTGGGGCTCAAATCTCTATTTTCAAAGCCAGAAAAATCTCTAGCATATCTCTTCATACGAAAAGTAAAATTCTGTCCCATTTCTAATTCTGTACCTTGAGCGACCGGCGCACCTCCAATCACAGGCACCCTGTACTCCCAAACAATATCGTCTTCTGGAGTAATTTCAAAAGAATATCCCCATCTACCGGCGCAAACCAGTGTATTTCCATTTTCAAGTAATTGGGCACTTGAAACGGATTGAGAAGATGCCATCTCTACACTTTCAGGGTGTGTGATGATTTTATCAAATGATCGTTGATTTTCTAGGCTATCTAGCACTGGATATTTTTGGTTTTGATAATCAAAATTAGTATCAAAGAATGCAGTCTGACTCTCAGGTTCAATCCTGTTATTATACATTAATAAAATACCAAAGTCTTCGTCCTCTGGCTGTGCATATGGATCAATCCAATGGACGTCATGTTGAAAGAAAAGTCTTTGATCAACCCCTTGTTGAAAATTATATGCTTGTGGATTTCCCCATCGATATAGTAAATCACCTCCACGATTGGCATTTCCACCGCTTGATGTTTTGGCTTCTGCCGTCGTTGTGCTGTGATCAATAATCCAAAATTCATTAAAATGAGGCACACTAATGACGATCTGATCAAGCACAGGGTTGTAATCAATAGAATTACTGTGCAACCAATCCGGTGTATTGGTATGTTCGTTAAAATTCACATGTATCCTTTCTGGGGATTGGTAAACAGGAAAAAAATTTGATTTTAAGGGGTCAAACTCTTGGACAAGATGATCCCATGCATGCCATTCCCAGACAATTTCATCGGTGCTAGGATTTAATTCGAAAACATAGTCTGACCAAAATTTTTCGACGGCAATCTTGGATGTGTCTACCCCAGCCTCTAGCATTTCGTCGAGCCCAATAAGCTCCCAAGAAATGGCAAGGATATTTCCGTTGGGCATCGGAGCAATATCATGATGAATTCTAGCCAATGAATCATTTTGAAAGAAACTATATTTTAGTTGGTTTTCCCAATCTCGGATTTCAATATAAGCACCTCCTCCACCAGCCCAAATGGGATCATCGCCAGGATTGGTATTCAATCGTTTACATTTAATTAAATCACCATTCTCTAATATGTAGGCCGAATTTCCGGGTCTAGTCCCTTCATCTTCCCATAGATGAACAATCTCTCCGCAATTATCGAGTAAGTAAACATTGCTCTGATTGTGAGGATACAAAAGATTATAGCCTTCTTGAGCAAGATTTTGATCGATCGAAAGAACACCAATCGTATTTTGACCATGAAGCGCTAATGCGATAAGAGAGGATAATAGTATAAGGAAACTTTTCATAGAATGAATATAATTTCTAATCCTGTAAAATTGGATTTGTATAGTTTGAGAAATGATCAAAAGTCGTCTAAACATAAAAATTATTTTCTTGACAACTCGTGGAGATACATTTGAATAGTATTCTTGATGCCATAATATAAAGCATCGCTGATCAATGCATGACCGATTGATACCTCTTTTAAGCTAACCACCTGCGATTTATAAAAATATAAGTTATCCAAATTAAGGTCATGCCCAGCATTGAGCCCTATATTTTGATTTCTTGCCTCTTTACTGCATTCTATATGTGGAGCGATAGCTTTCAACTTGTCCTTATGGAAATCGTTGGCGTACTTTCCGGTGTATAATTCGATGCGATCCGCCTTTACTTGCTTGGCAGCGTAAGCGGCTTGAGGTGTGGCATCAGCAAATAAAGAAACCCGAATATTTTTTTCATGTAAGCGTCCAATAATATCTTCCAAGAAACCAGCGTTCTCTTTTATTTTCCATCCTTCATTTGAGGTTAAAACACCAGGCGGATCAGGTACCAAAGTACATTGATGAGGTTGGCAAGCCAAAACCATTTCCATAAAATTTTCTGACGGGTAGCCTTCAACATTAAATTCGGTTGCCACACAATTTTTTAGAATAGGTAGATCATCAAAACGAATATGTCTTTGATCAGGCCTTGGATGCACCGTGATTCCCTGTGCTCCAAACTCTTCGCAATCCAAAGCAAATTGCTTTAAATTTGGAAGGTTTGCTCCTCTCGAATTTCTAATTAGTGCAACTTTATTTATGTTTACGCTCAATCTAGTCATAAGCTGAATTTTGAATAAAGATTCTCTTTGAAGAATTGTTACAAAATTGGGAAAAATAGCTGGATTAAATGCCAATGATCAAGAAACTTATCATAAGAACAATCACTGCTTTCTTCTTTGTAATTGCGGTATTGTATAGCATCAACTATTCTAACTTCTCCGCCGCAATATTTTGTGGGGTGATCGGGATTTTAAGTTTATTTGAGTACAATCAGATGAATGGTAAGCGTCCCATGATCGTTAGCTATATCGGAGCTGCCCTAATATGGTATTTAACCATAGAAAAAGGGTCTGATCAGAAAGTATATCAGCTGCTTATTCCTTTAAGTCTAGGGTTATCGCTTTATGCCATTATAGCTTTATTTAAGACTAGCCTGCTTGAATTGCACAATAAAATGCCATCAGCAATTGGCTTTATCTACTTTGGTATTTCAATGGCATTGGCTATGGATTTATTAATGAATGTAGAGAGTTATTCAAATAAGCATCTTTTGGGTATCATGTGTCTTTTGTGGTCTAGTGACACGATGGCGTACCTCACCGGATCAGTGATAGGAAAAACCAAACTCATTCCAAGTATTTCACCAAATAAAACTTGGGAAGGAACTTTGGGAGCTGGATTTTTTAGCGCTATAGCGGGATATCTCTATTTCCTTTATTCTGATTTAGAATCTATGAAATATTGGATTCTCTTAGGATTGATAGTTTGGATTGTCGGTTCATTGGGAGATTTGGTTGAATCCTCTTTGAAGCGTTTTTATAAGGTCAAAGACTCTGGAAACATTCTACCTGGCCATGGTGGAATATGGGATCGATTTGACAGCTTTTTATTTGTTTGGCCTTTTGTTTATTTATTTCACTATTTGATATCGGGCATATGAGAATACATCGAGAAGGAACGGCAAGTTTGTTTTTTTTATTGATTGCTTTATTTGTCATTGGATGGTTTGTGGCATACTTTGGACCAGTAGGAATTTATACCCTAGCGATCATCGGAGTCATTTTGTTCATCTTTTTATTACAATTTTTTCGAAACCCTGCACGTAAAATTTCAAATCCCGATGAGAATAAAGTTTTTGCACCAGCCGACGGAAAAATAGTCGTCATTGAAAAGACTTTTGAACCCGAATATTTTAAAGATGAGCGATTGCAGGTTTCTATTTTTATGTCTCCATTAAATGTCCATGTCAATCGATGTTCTATTTCGGGTAATGTTGATTATTACAAATATCATCCAGGAAAATATCTCGTGGCCTGGCACCCCAAATCTTCAAGCGAAAACGAAAGAACAACCACAGTGATCAATGGTGAAAATGGTCCTGTGCTGTTTCGTCAAATTGCTGGAGCACTCGCCAGAAGAATTGTAAATTATCTGAGGGCAGGCGATCTTGTTTTTCAGGGAGAAGAAATGGGATTTATCAAGCTTGGGTCCAGAATGGATATTTTTTTACCGCTTGACGCGAATGTTGAAGTATCTATTGGTCAAATGGTGAAAGGGAATTTGGACGTGATTGCTAGTTTTAAATAGTGAGTTATTCTTTTTTTTCATTCCTATCGGATTGGAATTAATTGTTCTTCGATATTGTCATTGTCCTGCCAGACGGGCTTTCATTTCTGTCTTACCATGAACGATTGGTGCGAAGCAATATTGAAAGCGTCAATTTAAGGAGTGAACCTAAAGTAAAGCTTTCGGATGGGTGAGTCAAAAAAATCAATGCACCTTAAGACCGCCCTGCAATGTCGCCATCGTCTCCCATGAAAGGCGTGGATCAGCACTTCTTGTATTATCAGATTGTCAGTAGTTAATGTACTCCGAAAGGTCTTTTAGATCCTCAGTAATTAAGCTCAAAATCTCACTTCTCGTTTCCTAGAAATCCAATTTCCTATTTCACCATTTCAGTGATAGCCTGTATCCATTTGGGATGATCATTTAGGCTTTCTACATAATCGATGATTTCTCCACCAAATTCTTCAAACTCTTCTTTGTACTCTACTCCAATTTCTATGGTGGTTTCAAGGCAATCCGCAACAAAGGCAGGAGAGAAAGCTAGAATTTTGGTTTGACCTTTTTTGGCACATTCCTCAAGAACATCGATCGTGTATGGGGTCATCCATTTTTCTTTTCCTAGTCTCGATTGAAAACTTATTGTCATATCTTTTCGATCAATCCCCAATTTATCAGCGATGGCATAGGCTGTCATATATGATTGAGATCCATAACACATGTGATTTTTTTCACACATGGTTTCGCAACAATTTTTGGTCACAATACAATGATTGTTATGATCAGAATTTTTGAGATGTCTTTCGGGTAAACCGTGAAAAGAAAAAATAAAATGATCGTAATCTTCTAAATTAAACTTGGATGCCCTTTCGGCGTAAGCCTCAATCATCAAAGGATGATCGTGATAACTTTGTATAAATCGAATCGATGGAATGGTCAACTCATTATTGTAAAAACTCATGACTTCTTCAAAAACTGAACCTGTTGAAGCACTGGCATACTGGGGGAACATCGGAAAGACCACAATCTCTTTGATGTTCATTTTTTTAAACTTCAACAATGCTTTCTCGATGGACGGAGATTGATAACGCATCGCCAATTCCACATGGTAATCATCGCCTAATCTTTCCTGAACTTTCTTTGTGACTTCTATCCCGTGGAACATCAACGGCGATCCCTTGTCTGTCCATAATTGTTGATATAATTCGGAGGAGGATTTTGATCGAAAAGGAGCAATAATTCCTCTCACTAAAATATTTCTCTTGAGCCAATTATAATCAATAACTCTAGGGTCCAATAAAAATTGTTTCAAATACTTGTACACAGATTTTCTACTTGGATCATCTGGGGTTCCCAAATTGACTAATAATACTCCTTTCTTTGAATAACTCATTCCTCGTTCTTAAATGATTCTCATTAATGGTATCACGAAGGTAAAACATTCGGAGTGTCTAAAAAGTTATGTCCCTTGTAATTTAGATGTCAAATTATAATTCGACAACTTTGTAATTGAAAACAGATTATGAAAAAACCATTAATACTTGTAACCAATGATGACGGGATACATGCTCCGGGAATCCGAAACTTGGTCGAAGCCGTCAAAGAATTGGGTGAAGTGGTGGTCCTCGCACCTGATCAACCGCAATCTGGTCAGGGACATGCCATCACGCTAGAGCATCCGATTAAATTAAGAGAGGAACACATATTTGAAGATGTAATCGCTTATTCCTGTAGCGGTACTCCGGTGGATTGCGTCAAACTGGCAAAAAACGTGATTTGGAAAGATCGAGAGATTGACCTTTGTGTTTCTGGTATTAATCACGGGAGCAATGCATCGATCAATATCATCTATTCTGGAACGATGTCTGCCGCAATGGAAGCGAGTTTAGAAGGGATTGATTCTATCGGCTTTTCTTTACTGGATTATTCGTACGATGCTGATTTTGAAGCCGCCAAATATTACGCAAAAGAAATTTCAAAAAAGGCTTTAGAAAAAGCATTTGAAAAATGTAAACTTCTGAATGTCAATATTCCAAAATTGACTCTTGAAGAGATTAAAGGCATAAAGGTATGTCGTCAGGGTGATGGGTATTGGGTAGAGGATTTTCAAGAAGGCTCTGATCCACGTGGTCGTAACTATTATTGGTTAACAGGAAAATTTATTAACAAAGAAAAAGGAAACGAAAGCGATATTTGGGCCTTAGAAAATGGTTATATTTCTATTGTTCCTTCTGGACACGATTTGACAATTCATCCTGCCATAAATACCATGAAATATCTTGAAGACATAAAATAACAAATATGCAAAAAGAAAAATCTGGATATTCATTTGATTCATTTTTGTGGGGCATTTTGATTTCCATCATTACTCCTATCGTTTCATTTGGGATCATTACCATGCTTTTTGAAGTATTGGCCGATGCAGGATTGATGGATCATATCACCAGCAGTGGAGCAAGTCCTAGGGAAAAAACCGTGGCTCTCTTAGCCATTTGTTGCAACTTAATCCCTTTCAACTATTTTAAAAACCAGCGAATGGACTATGCTATCCGAGGATGTATTTTGCCTACGATGATCCTAGTAGCCTATTGGTTATATCGATACCGTCATTTCTTCTTTTAAATCCTCTTTGTGAAATTATATATTATTGCCGGAGAGGCATCCGGAGATCTTCATGGTTCTAATTTAATTGCTGCCTTTCGGCGAATGGATAAGGATGCGGATATCCGAGCCTGGGGAGGTGATCTAATGCAAAAATCTGGTGCTCACATTGTCAAGCATTATCGAGATCTGGCTTTTATGGGATTCATCGAGGTAGTGCAGAATTTGAAAACAATTTTGGGAAATCTCAAATTTTGTAAAAAAGACATTGAAGCATTTAAACCAGATGCCTTGGTTTTAATCGATTATCCAGGTTTTAATTTGCGCATTGCCAAGTGGGCAAAGAAAAAAGGAATTAAGGTCATCTATTATATCGCTCCACAGATATGGGCATGGAATACCAAAAGAGTTCACGAGATCAAGGCAAATACCGATATGATCATTTCTATCCTACCCTTTGAGTCGGATTTTTATGCAAAACATGGTGCTCATGTAGATTATGTAGGACATCCTTTATTGGATGCTATTCAATCCAATGAAAATTCAACTGAAGCTTTCAAGGAATTGCAGACAAAAAAGGAAATTTTTGCCTTACTCCCCGGAAGTCGAAAACAAGAAATCAAACGAATCTTACCCAAAATGCTTTCTGTTGTGGAATCATACCCCCAGTTTCAGTTTGTCATTGCGGGTTCGCCGACGATGTCTATTTCATACTACCAAGAATTTATCGGTACATTAAAAAATGTAAAAATCGTATCCAATAAAACGTATCCACTACTTTCAATTGCCAAATACGCTTTGGTGAGTTCAGGAACGGCCACTTTAGAAACTGCATTGCATCGTGTTCCTCAAATCGTTTGCTACGAAGGGAGTCCCATCTCCTTTGCGATCGCAAAAAGGCTCATCAAAGTGAAATATATTTCCTTGGTTAATCTAATCCTAGATCAACCTGCACTCACTGAGCTCATTCAAAAGGATTTAACTAAAAATAATTTACAATCCAGTATCAATGAATTGATAAGAAACCGTTCTAAGGTATTGACGGATTATGATGAGCTAATTAACTTATTAGGCAGTCAAGGTGCTTCTGAAAAAGCGGCTAAGCTTATTTTTTCTTCTTTGCTTTAGCTTTCGCCATTTTTTCTTTTTCCTTCTCTTTCTCCAATGCTTTGGATTCTGCCTTCTTCATATCCTCAAATCGCTTAGGTACTTCTCCAGCAACAAAGGCCATGGCTTCCTCTAAGGTCATATCTTTAACATCTTCAGCTTCGAGACGAATGCCGTGACTTTTAGGGATTTTGTAACTCTTTTTCTTGTAGCGTACAAAAGGTCCCCAACGACCATTTTCTAGCGCCACTTTTTCTTTTTCCCACACTTGAATGTAGCGATTGGCTTCCTTTTGAATCTTAGCTTCGATCAAGTCATGCGCATCTTGCACTGCCAAATTATCAGGATCAAATCTACGAGGGATATTTACAAACATTCCATTATATTTCAAGAAAGGACCAAATCGTCCCACTCCTTTGGTATACGGAATATCTTTATAAGTACCGATCGGAGCATCTTCTCTTCGCTTGGCTTCGATTAATTCTATCGCCATCGCCAAGTCGCAATTTAACGGATCTTCTCCTTTAGGTAAAGAGATAAATTTCTCATCATATTTGACATATGGACCAAATCGTCCGAAAGCAACAACCACTTCTTTGTCTTCATATTCTCCTATGGTCTTAGGGAACTCAAAGAGTTTCATCCCTTCTTCGAATGTAATTGTTTCGATAGACTGACCCACCCGAAGACTTGCAAATTTGGGTTTCCCTTCTTCTCCTACTTCTTCTCTTGTCCCTATTTGAATCACTGGACCATATCTTGTCATTTGTGCTACAACCGTATGTCCCGTTTCTGGATCTTTTCCTAACTCTCTTGTTCCTTTTGCTCGCTCTGCTGTTTCAATCGTTTCCTCGACCCTTTCATGAAATGGATTATAGAATCCCCCTAATACACTCTTCCATTGAGATTTTCCTTGTGCAATTCCATCCAAACGATCTTCGACCTCAGCGGTAAAACCATAATCCATGATTTCCTTAAAGTGTTGGGACAAGAAATCTGTAACGACCATTCCCAAATCACTAGAGTACAATCTATTTGAAGTCGAACCCGTAATTTCGGTGTTTACTGCTTCATTCAGTTGATCAGATTCTAGCGTTAATACTTCGTATGATCTTTCATAACCTTCTCTACTTTCCTTGGTCACATATCCTCTCGCCTCTTCCATGATTTTACTTATCGTGGGCGCATAGGTAGAAGGTCTTCCGATTCCTAATTCTTCCAATTTTTTTACCAATCCCGCCTCAGTATATCTTGCAGGGCCTCTCGTAAATCGTTCAACAGATTGTATTTGATCTACTTTCATAATTTGCCCTTCAGATAATGGAGGCAATATTCCTTTGGTTTCTGATCCTTCATCATCCTCATCGTCGTCTTTGGATTCCATATAGACTTTCAAAAACCCATCAAATTTCAGCACCTCTCCCACTGCCTTAAAGTTTCCATCTGGATTATTGGTATTTTCAATGAGGACTGTCGTCTTTTCTAATTGAGCTTCTGCCATTTGTGAGGCTACTGTACGATTCCAGATCAATTCATATAATCGTTGTTCGTCCCGATCCCCAGAAGCATTTCTTCTCTTAAACATGGTAGGTCTGATTGCTTCGTGCGCTTCTTGTGCATTTTGAGATTTGGATTTAAAAGATCGTTCTTGATGATAATTTGCTCCGTAATTTTCAATGATTTCTTCTTGAATCGCCGCTTTTGCTGTAAGACTCAGACTGGTTGAATCGGTTCTCATGTATGAAATAAATCCTTGTTCATACAATCGCTGGGCAATCATCATCGTACGCTTTACGCTAAAACCACATTTTCTGCTCGCCTCTTGCTGCAATGTTGAAGTAGTAAAGGGTGCGGCAGGTTTTCTTTTTAAAGGTCGAATTTTAATTTCTGAGATGGCAAATTCTCCATTCTTACAACCTTCCAAAAAGGCAAGGGCTTCTTCTTTATTTTCAAGTCTACGATTTAAATCTGCTTGCAAAACGGTTTGCTTTCCATTTTTATCAGCCACCAAAAACTGGGCGACCACTTTATAGTAGTTGCTCGATTTAAAAGCGTTTATTTCTCTTTCTCTATCGACAATCAACTTCACAGCAACAGACTGTACTCTTCCGGCGGACAGTTTATTCTTAACCTTTCTCCAAAGGATTCCAGATAATTCAAATCCAACCAAACGATCCAATATTCTTCTAGCCTGTTGGGCTCTCACCAAATCTAGATCAACCTTTCCAGGCTCTTCCACAGCTTTTAAAATCGCCGATTTGGTAATCTCTCTAAAGACAATTCTTTTGGTTGTACTTTCATCCAAGCCTAGGACTTCACATAAATGCCAGGCGATGGCTTCTCCTTCACGGTCCTCATCCGTTGCAAGCCAAACTTCTTCTACCTTCTTTGCGGCAGCTTTTAGATCTTTTACTACTTTTTGCTTTTCGGGAGAGACAACATAACTTGGTTCAAAACCATCTTCGATATCTACTCCTTTCTTTCCCTTTTCTAAATCTCGAATATGACCAAAGCTGGATTTGACCATAAAGTCTTTTCCTAGATATTTTTCGATTGTTTTTGCCTTTGCAGGGGACTCAACGATAAGCAGATTCTTGGCCATATGTCGCACTTCTTGAGGTATGCTACAATGAAAATGAGCACCTCTGATTGAATAAATTAGAATGCAAATGTAAAAATTTTAGCAAGTGTGCTAAGTGTATCTCCGAAATTTTAAAAGAATTAAAAATCGAAAAAGTTCAAACCAAAATTAAAATATCAATTTCCGGACTTGGGAGGATCGGCTTTTTTACGTGCGATAACTGACGCATCTTTGTTCTTTTCATCCACTTCTTTTTTACGTTTGATAGCGTATTTCTTTGCTCGTTCTTTTAAATCTTGAGGAACACCATTAAGATGCCTGTGGAGAGAGATAATGGTAAATTCTGCCATGTCATCTGGATAACTCACTCCCATTGATTTAAGATAATGAGAGAACCTTGATCCCATTTCAAAATTCCAATTGACTACCATCCAACGACCTAAACCAAAATGAAGTTTGCGTGCGACTTTTTCGATGTCCGCATTTTTAAACTTCTCCAAGGCCTCTTTCGGCGAAAGCTCGGTAAGTTCTTTCATGGCATCATCCATGTCTTTGGGAATGTAAACACCATTCAATCTAGATTTTTTTATATTTCGGAGATATTGTTTTTCAAAACTTTCTTCCGAACTTGGAAATTCTTGTCCAAGACAAACTCCTGCGAAAAGGAAAGCTAAAAACAATAATAAACTCTTTTTCATAATGTTGAATTTCTAAATTTAAGAACTGATTTTTCTCTTACTTTAGTTTGCTATTTCGCTTAGTTAACGAAATTTTAGTAAAAATGAACATACCGAGAATTAGTTTAATTGAATCTTTTCTAGCACAAATCTTGGTGTATGGAGTTATCTGGCTATTCAGTGAATATATAGGCTTAATGATATGCATTTTAATTCCAATCATCAGCTTTGCCATCCTGTTGATTTCATTAATTGTTGAACGCATCGAAAATAGTGATATCTCAAAACTATATTTCCTCCATATGCTTGTTTTTATCATCAGTCCAATACTTGTTGCTCTTGGCTTCACTTATCTTTACGATGGTAATTTTGACTGGATTATGTAAAGTTGGAGTCAATTCGATGTGGTGAACAATGAAAATCCATAGAGAAATTTAACAATTCATTTAATCTAGCTTATTTTAGATGCTTCAAGTAATCTAAGTTATGATTAAAACTATTTCCTCTCTTCTATGCATCTTTTTATTCGCGTCAAGCGCGAATGTATTACTTGGCCAAAAAACCTTACTCAAAAATCATCGATGTGGATTTGACCTTGTTATGGAACATTACATGAAGGATCATCCTGAATACGAAAAAGAACTTGCAGAGTCTTATAAAACTGCTCCTCAATTTAGGGCCCCAGTCATGACTCCTGTTGTGATTCCTGTTCATGTAATTGTCGTACATCCTCCTGGGCAAGCAGAAGGAACTGGTGCAAACATATCTTATGATCATGTAGTGTCGCAAATTACAGTCTTGAATGAAGATTTTAGACGAACAAATTCTGACGCGGGCAATACTCCTGCTGAATTTCCAGCTGGAGACACAGATATTGAATTTTGTTTGGCGACCATTGACCCAATGGGAAACCCGACAGACGGTATTACTAGACATGCATCAAATCTTGATATGGCTTTTGGCTCAACAGGAGAAAGTACTATAAAAATGGCCACCACCTGGGATAGAGATTTGTATTTAAACATATGGGTTACTCCAGATGCAGGAGCAGGAATATTAGGATATGTTGTTGGTCCCATTACAACCACTAATCTACCAGCGGCATGGAGAGATGGAGCAGTCATCGCGACCACAACTTTTGGAGGACCAGGCTATGCTACGGGTGCACCTTATGATCTAGGTCGGACAACTACCCATGAAATCGGTCATTACCTTGGACTAAGTCATATTTGGAGAGATAGCGGTTGTGGAGCAGATGACGGAATCGCTGATACTCCTAAACAAGATGATAATTATTTTGGATGTCCTTCGCACCCTCAAAGTTCCTGCGGAAGCAATGATATGTTTATGAATTATATGGATTACGTCAATGATGCCTGTATGAATGCATTTACGGTAGGACAAGGAACATACATGAACACGATCTTATCGACTTCGCGATCAAGCTTGCAAAACTCAGCGGCTACCGCTTGTGGTTCTGCGACAACTCCATTGGTAGCTTCCGTACTTAACCAAACTGATTTGACTTGCTTTGGTGAAGACATTGGCACAGTGACCATAGATGCTTCAGGTGGGACAACGCCTTATGAGTACTCTCTAGATGGTGGTCCATTTCAAAGCTCTAATTTCTTTTCTGGCCTTAGTGCAGGAGTACATACGGTAACAGTACAAGACGCAGGCGGTCAATCAGTTGATGTGTTGGTCACTATTAATTCACCTCCTGAATTATTCTTATTACTTAATGGCCAACAAAATGTCAGTTGCAATGGCATGGCTGATGGAATCGCAGAGATATTTGGTTCTGGAGGAAGTCAGGCAGGTTTTCAATATTCTAAAGACGGAGAACCGTATACACCAAATGGTATTTTTACTAATTTATCAGGAGGAGTGTACAATTTTACGGTGCTAGATTTAAACGATTGTACAGCGAGCCTTCAAGTGATCATTGAAGAACCAGAAACATTGTTGAGCAATATTGATCAAATTGAAAACAACGTATGCTTTGGAGAAACCAATGGCTTTGTTTCTGTTTCGGCAAGTGGTGGTACTGCGGATTATACTTTTGATCTTAACGGCGAAGTACAATCGATTGGAGATTACGCAAATCTTCCTAACGGAATGTATTCGATGATGATTTCTGATGCCAACAATTGCATGACTACAGCAGATTTTGAAATAAGCTCACAAGATTTATTAGTCATTGTACCTGAGCCCATTGAACCCATTGGCTGCGCCGGTGGAACAACCAATGTTGAAATCCTTTCCACAGGAGGGTCTATGACTATTGTAGAATATTCTAATGGAATAATTACACAGGACTCTCCATTATTTGAAAACCTCACCGCAGGAAGTTATAATTTTATGATTACTGATGATACGGGATGTATGGCGAGTTTGCCCATCACTATAGACGAACCAGCGCCGATAGAAATCACGATAAACGCTGTCAGTTCGGTAGAATGCTTTGGTGATTATAGTGGCACCGCCAATATTGGTGCTAGTGGTGGGAATGGTTTGATTAGCTACACAGTTGATGGTAATAGCAATACCAATGGATTTTTTGATGGATTAACCTCTGGGCTGTATACCGTTATCGTCGAAGATGAAAACATGTGCACTAACACCATGGATTTTTTGGTTCCTCAAGAATCAACCCTCGCCTTAACATTAACGGAAAGCGTAGATGTAAGTTGCAATGGTGAGATGGATGGATCTATTCAAGTGATCGGTTCAGGTGGTGCAGGAAATTACACCTATTCCTTGGATGGCGTAAATTTTGAAAATTCTGGTGTATTTTCCAATTTGTCTGCGGATAACTATCAAGTTGTGGTCCAAGACGATTTGGGTTGTCTAAGTGTATTAATGGTAAGTGTTGATCAGCCTGATATTTTAAATATTTCATTCGACGGAAGTCAGGATATCAGCTGTAACGGAGCAAACGATGGTCTGCTTATTTTTTCCGGTATTGGTGGAAACTCAAATTATATGTTTGATTTAGATGGACAAGTAAATTCAACTGGTGAATTTACTAATCTAAGTGCAGGCATCTTTGATCTCATATTATCGGATGGTAATAATTGCTCAACAAGTGTGATGGTATCTTTGGATGAACCATCTGCCATCGAGATAACATTTTCAAACATTGTACAATCAAATTGTGAAGGAGATCCTATCGGTTCTTTTGTGGCTGAGGCCAATGGTGGAGCAGGTGGATATTCTTATACTGCAAACGGCGAAACAAATAATACGGGCATATTTGAAAATTTAGGAGGTGGATCATATTCGGTGATCGTCACTGACATGGATAATTGCATGAGCGAAATGGATGTTGTTGTTCCTTCTGCTAGTTCGATTACTGGCGAAGCAAGTATGATCATGGACAATGCATGTTTTAATGAGGCCAATGGTAGTGTTCAAATTGAAGGAATGGGGGGAACTGGCAATCTGAGTTACGAACTGAATGGTGTAGAAAACAATACTGGTTTTTTCGAAAACTTAGAAGCAGATAACTATATGGTTTCGATTACAGACGAAGAAAATTGTATTACGGTTGTGAGCTTTACCATTAATCAACCTGATGAAATTTCATTAGATCTTATTAATACGGAAAACACTAGCTGTAACAACACCTCCGATGGAATAGTAAGTGTAGTTGCCAACGGAGGAAACGGAGATTACACCTATACCCTTGGGATGCTATCGAATGCAAGTGGTGAATTTAGCGGATTAGGAACGGGTAACTACACGATTGACGTGATGGATAGCAACGGATGCTCTGTGTCATCTCCTTTGAGTGTAAGTGTAGGAGCTCCCGACGTCATAGAACTATTGAATTCTAATTCAACTCCAACTTCTTGTTTTAATACCAATGATGGGAGTATTGAAATTAATGTCAATGGAGGGGCAGGAAACTTTAGCTATACCTTAAATGGGAATACCAATTC
Source organism: Saprospiraceae bacterium (assembly GCA_020629615.1). Classification (GTDB taxonomy): domain Bacteria; phylum Bacteroidota; class Bacteroidia; order Chitinophagales; family Saprospiraceae; genus JAHDCZ01. Next base: position 21,267 of record JAHDCZ010000016.1, on the reverse strand, counting down.
AACAGGTGTTTTTGATAATGTTTCGGCTGGGGCCAATGTTGTATTAGTACAAGATGATAATGGTTGCACCGAGAGTTTTTCTGTGGATGTGGATAGTCCGAATGAAATCAGCTTATTGAATAGTACATCTAATCCCACTAGTTGTTTTGGTTCAACCGATGGTTCAATCATGCTTAATGGAACTGGCGGAGTGGGAAATTTCACTTACGAGGTCAATGGCAATAGTAATACATCTGGAGAATTTGACAATTTATCAGCGGACACGTATACGGTGATAATAAATGACGCAAATGATTGTCAAATAAGTGTTGAAATACCTGTAACCCAACCGGATGAAATTTCAATTGACATCTCAAATATTATCAATAACCCCTGTCCCAATGTAAGCTTAGGCAGTGTAAATATCATTGCAAATGGTGGCAATGGCTCTTTCGATTATGAATTAATCGGCGAAGAAAATAACAATACTGGAATGTTTGACAATTTAGAAGAAGGGCTATACAATGTATTGGTGACCGATCTAAATGCTTGTACAGCGTCTACCAATTTTGAAATTGAAAATGCGCCAGAAATCGCTGTGGGAGAAATTATCAGTGAAAACGATAAAGGAAATGAAATGGGTTCGTTTGAAGTAATTTCAATCAATGGAGGGACTGCTCCTTTTCAGTATTCAATTGACGGAACAAACTATCAAAACAGCGCTGCCTTTAATAAGCTTCCTGCTGGGGAGTATACCGTTTACATTCTGGATGCGAATGGTTGCATGGCGGAGGCAAGTGTTGAAATCAGATTGGATGATATTGTTGATAACTTCATAATTGATAGTACAGCAATCTATCCCAATCCAAACAATGGGATGTTTCAGGTTGATTTAATATCGAATGGAGCACAAGAAATTGAGTTTCACACTTTTGATGCGATCGGTCAATACATTGGAGTGGTGACTAGGCAAGCAGAACGAGGAAGTAACACCTTCAACATTCAATTGGTAGATTACTCTGGAGCAGTTTATGTATTACAGATTAAGGGAACAAGAAATTCTAAATTTCACAAATTTGTAGTACAACACTAACTTTATACTAAGTACCTAGTATGGAGTACTTAGTATCTTGCTCTACATTACGTGAGAGTAATTACTTGACGTCATCTACTTTCCTATTCGACGAAAGTCGCAAAAGTAATAGCTAATTATTCACTTATATTTCTTCGGCGTTCAATGATCCAGCCTAGACAAAGAAATGTAAAGAACACCAAAATACTCAGCAACTCTACTTTGCTTAAAACATCACCTAACAGTTCGGTGTTCTGCTTATTCTTGAACATTTTAAGATCATTTACGATTAAGGGATAATCGTAAGGCATCCATGTCGAAAGAGGAGAATTCAACGCTGCAAGTATAAAAGAAACCACTGTGCCCATGATTCCAATGCCCAAAGGAACAATAAAGTGTCTAAATAAAGTACCTAAGAAATATTGAATACCTATGATACCCAAACAAGCAATAAAGATCCTTTTCATGAAAGAGAATCGCGTTAATAAGTCAGCAGAATAATAATTGTACTCGTATTCAGGAAGGAATGTATTGATAATAAAGCCAGAGATCCATCCAATTATAGGAAGAAAGATAAACGCCAAAATGGTAGATAAAACCAGAAAAAGTGCTTTCCCAAAATAAAATTGAGCACGCGTTATGGGAGTGCAATATCTATATTTATTGGACTTAGCTTGATGCTCCACATAGTCGGAAATACTTGTCATTAGAATGATCAAAGGAGTAATAATAAATACAGCAAAAATGGCAAATAACCCCGTAAAGTGTAAATCCCAAGGATTACGATTTAAATCTACTTTATTATGTACATCAAAGTAAAGCGGCACAAACATGAAAAATGGAATAATCATGCAAGCCACAACGATTAAATAAAAGAATGGAGTTGATTTCATCTTAATCCACTCTGCTTGTAAAACTGTCTTCATACTAATTAAGATTAAGATTAGAGCTTCCTAAAAAAATACTTTCTAGGTTATTGCTTTCTTTTTTAAATTCATAAACATCAAAATCTTTGTTGGAAAGTTCTTTAATTAACTGAGCGGTTTCGCTATCGTTGATGTTTGAAACTGCAATCCACGAATCCAATCTTGCTATTTCTTTTTTGTCTTGTAAATAATTAAAAAGTGCTTCTTGATTTTTTGATCGGATCAATAATCGAGTCGATGAGTTTATATGATTCATCAGCTCTTGATATGTTCCTTCAAAACTTAGCATTCCATTATTCAAGATGCCAACATGGCTAACTAATTTTTCTATTTCACTTAGGATATGACTTGAAAGTAAAACGGTCGTGCCATCTGCGTTGATATTTAAAATTAATTGTCTGATTTCTTGAATACCTGAAGGATCGAGACCTCTTATGGGTTCGTCTAAAACGAGTAATTCTGGGTCATGAATCAAAGCCATGGCAAGACCAAGACGTTGTTTCATGCCTGTGGAATACTTTTTCGATTTCATCGTAGCTGCATGGGTCAAGCCGACCTTTTCCAAGACAATGGAGATCTTATATGATGGGATCGAAAAATATTTACAAACAAGTCTAAGGTTATCTATCCCAGAAAGATGTTCATAAATTGAAGGATTTTCTATGAGGCTGCCGACTTTCCGAAACAAGTCACCACTATGTTCTGCAACTGGTTTTCCTCCAAAGAGGATAGAACCAGAATTAGGCTTTAAAAGTCCTAACATATTTCTAATCGTTGTGGTCTTTCCCGCCCCATTTCTTCCTAAAAATCCATAAATCGATCCTTTGGGAATATTCATATTGAGATTCTCGATGATTGGTTTAGATTTCTTGTAACCAAAATTCAAATCTATTATTTTGATATGTGCTTCATTCATGGATTCTGATCTTTTGCTTTTTTTAAATAGAGTATGACTTTTTTAAGTAATCGATCAGTACTTCCATCTAGGGCATCAACGGCGATGGTGATATTGATATCTGGCACATGAATAAATTTGGTTCCCCAAAATCCACTATGCATAAAAGCATCCATTCCATAAATTGAAATGCGGTATAGGCCCTTTCGATAATCCAAATATTTTTTGTCCTCATGAGGATGGTAGTCTGGACCATATTGAACTTCTGCAATCATTTTATTCAAAGTACTGGGTTCATTGAAAACCTGTCCATTAAATAGAGCATCTAGAAAATGAGCCAAATCAATCGTGGTAGACATTAATCCTCCACCTCCAAATAAATCAACCGAAGGGTCCAAATGAGTATAATCTTCTCCGTCATAATATCTTGGTACAAAGGACAAATTACTGTCAGGAATTTCTTCTAAACGTTCTAGCCAGGTACTATTTAAATCGAGTCCATCAAACTTTAACAATGACCTCATCATGGCACCGTAGTGTTCCCCACTAATTTTTTCGATGATATGTCCTAGAAGTATAAAGCCAGTATCCGAATAATGATAAACGTCTCCAGGCTCTCCAACGGGGGTACCAAACTCAATAGCGTGTTCAATTTGTTGTTTTCGGTCCCATACGTTTTTAGGATCATTGAAAACTCGATCTAGGTATGATTTTCCTCCTTGGGCATAATTAAAAAGGCTGCTAGTGTTTGTCAGACATTGATGAATAAGAATTTGATCAACTTGATACCCATCATCGCGTAGCATTTCGATAAAAATGGTATCGATATATTTTGATATCGGATCATCCAAACGAAGTAAATTTTCTTCTTCCATTCTTAGGATCGTGGCGGCGACAAAAGTTTTTGTGACACTGGCGATCCTAAAAGCTTGTTGCGGAAGAAGTTTATTTTTTTTGTCCTTGGAATGAAACCCGACCGATCCTGACCAATGAAGATCAAGGTCTGAGGCAATCACTGTCATACTTGTACCAAGATTATCGTTTCCAGGTCCTTCAAGATTTTCTTCAAGAAGTTGTTGAAACACTTCAGCATGGCTTTTCAAGGGTCGATTTATGTCTACACCACTTTGGCAACTCCATATAGAACTTATTGCGAGGACATAGATAAATTGTTTTGTTAGGTGGTACACTGGGTATATTTTTTTTGGTAAAGCTATTTACATAGTCATATTTGGTAGAAGAATATAGACAAGATTAAAAACTTCCTCTACCAATAGCAGAATAAAGCTTGGCAATTAGGAATAAAAAAGCATGAATTACAACTGAACGTAATTCATGCTTTTCCTCATTCGACGAAAGTCGCAAAAGAACAATCTAAAAATTGCTATGTCTTTCTTTTCTTTTTCTTGGCTGCAGGAAACAAAACATTGTTTAGAATCAATCGATATCCTGGAGATGTAGGGTGTAAGTTTAAATCCGTTTCGGGATCACCCACATAATGACGGTAATCTTCTGGATCGTGTCCTCCGTAAAAAGTCCATTGTCCAAAACCATATTCTCCGTGAATGTATCTTGCCTCGTTAATTGATTTGGTTTCACCCATAACGAGCACCTCAGACTTGATCATACTTTTTTCGTATGCTGTGGTTTGTCCCATAAATCCCTTGACGGTACGTGTATGATTTTGAGTCAACATGGTTGGTACTGGATCCCATTTGGCAGAAAAATCAAATAGCGTAAAATAATCGTTATCGGCTTTAATATTTCTCTTACGATGATCAATGGTTGAAAACTCATATTCTAGATGATTGGTCCTAAGTTTAAAATCTTTGAAGGCAAAAGTTTGATCCATATCCAATTTTTCTTGAGCTGTTTTATCCGCAGAATCACCGTCATAAACTTGGTGACAGATATCCAAGCCTTCTGCCGCCAAAGCAATATCATATGTATCAGTCGCACTACACATAGCAAACATAAACCCTCCGCCAGAAACGTATTCTTTGATTTTTTTGACTACTGCTAATTTGAGTTGTGATACTTTTTCAAAACCTAATCCTTTGGCTAGATCTTCCATCCTTCTTTGATTTTCTCTATACCAAGGTTTATTCCCTTGTGAGGCATAAAATTTTCCATATTGGCCGGTAAAATCTTCATGGTGTAAATGCAACCAATCGTACTCCGCCAATTTATCCTCCAGGACCTCTCGATCATAGACTTGATCGTAAGGAATTTCGGCATAGGTCAATACCAAAGTAACGGCGTCATCCCAAGGCTGTATTTGTTCTCCTTTGGAATTAAAACTTGGCGTGTAAACCGCAATTTTGGGAGCCTTTTCCAGTTTGATTACTTCTTGGTTCATTTCTGGATCAGCAATTTCCTCGCGTATTCCGATAAACTTTGCATCGGCGATTACCTTGTACTTTACGCCTCTCACTTTACATTCCGCTTCAATCAATTCATTGTGTTTAAACGCAAAACTACCACCCTGATAATTGAGTAACCAATAAGCTTCCAAGCCATTTTCTAAAACCCAATAGGTAATTCCGTAGGCTTTTAAATGATTGGTTTGACTTTCATGATCCATCGGTATAAAGATGTAAGCTGCTTTTAGACTCGTATTTAAGCTCAAAAACATGAAGCATAACAATACAATTTTAAAGACTCCGTTTTTCATAAATTAATGGTTTTTATCTTCCTTTAGCAAACGATTTTAAGGCGTTTAAATTGCGAAAATATTAATAAAGCTTTAATATGAGCGTTATCTAGTCGGCATCTGATAATATTTTCACATTTTTGCATCCAATAAACTTTAAATTTTGGAAGGTATACATTTTCAACACCCTACTTGGTTCATCGGATTGTGTCTTTTGGCAGGGTTATTATATGCTTTGTTTTTGTACTTCAAAAGTACTCGTTTCAAAGAAGCACACCCCTACCTCCATATCCTACTGGGCATTCTAAGATTTTTGAGCGTCAGTGCTATATGTATTCTTTTACTCTCTCCTTTTATTAAAAGTTTGGAGAACACGAGCAAAGACCCCTTTATCCTTTTTCTTGAAGATGCCTCTGAATCTGTAACTTATAATAGTTCGGAAGTGGAAATTAATTCCTTTAAAACGGCAAAAAATAATTTATTAACAGCTGTTGCTGAAAAATACGAGTTAAAGAAATTGAAATTTGGCGATGAAGTAGTGGAATCGAATAGCGATAGTTTATCGTATCAAGTGACCAATATTTCCGAGGCGCTCAATTATGTAGAAGAAAATTATGGTGACCAAAATATCGGAGCTATCATTTTATCCAGTGATGGTATTTTCAATGAAGGAAGTAATCCTTTGTACAGCGCTCCTTCTTTAAAAGCGCCACTTTATACCATTGCACTTGGAGATACCACAAGACAAAAAGATTTATATATCAAAAACATCTTTGCGAATAAAATTGCCTATTTAGGTGATCAATTTTCGGTACAAATCGACATTCAGGCACAGAACTGTACCGGTGTCGCGAGTCAGTTGAATGTTTATAGAATTGATGCTGAAGGAAAGAGGGCTAAATTAAAAACTGACAATATATCAATTAAGTCTAATGATTTTTTTACAACTAAAGAATACATACTCGATGCCAATCACAGTGGAGTGAACAAATATTTGGTCACCCTGAGTCCGATTTCTGGAGAGATTAGCGAAACGAATAATCGTAAAAACTTCTTCATTGAAGTTCTTGATGCGCGGCAAAAAATATTACTCTTTGCCAATGCTCCTCATCCAGATATCGCCGCTTTCAAAACTGTACTCGGAAATAATAAAAATTACGAACTGGATGTGATCTACGCCGGTAAAAAAGAAGCGACTTGGAATGATTATAACCTAGTCTTGTTTCATGACTTACCGAGCCAAGATCATAGCATCGATCTTGCATTACAAGCACTGAATCGAAAGAAAACCCCTCGAATGTTTGTGGTCGGGGCCAAGATGAATTTACCCAAATTCAATCAGGTACAAGACAATGTTGAAATTAAAGGAAATAGTATTCAAAACAATGATGTTCAAGGGAATGTTGATCCCAATTTTAGCCTCTTTACTTTGGATAATGATCTACTGAGCGGATTAAAAAACTTTTCGCCTTTAACGGCTCCTTTTGGAGATTTTGTGGCTGGTCCAGCAACGAAGGTGTTTTTATATCAAAGAATTAAGAAAATCAATACGGAATATCCCCTTCTGAGTTTTAGTGAGATCAATGGCATTAAGACGACTGTCTTGGCAGCGGAAGGAATTTGGAAATGGAGGCTATACGACTTTTTAGAAAATGGTAATCATGAATTGACCAATTATGTGATTGATAAAACCATCCAGTATACATCCATCAAAGAGGATAAGCGTAAATTTCGAGTCGCCTCAAGTAAAAAAGTATATAAAGAAAATGAGGCGGTTTATCTTGAAGCCCAGCTCTTCAATAATACTTATGAATCAATCAATACCCCGGATGTATTCGTGAGCATTTTTGATGGAAATAATAAAGAATTTAAATATACTTTTTCTCGAAAGGATAATTACTATGTCCTAAATCCAGGCTTTTTCAAAGAGGGTTCTTATCGCTTTAAAGCGAATGTGAATTCTGGTGGAATTGAATTAAAAGATCAAGGAAGATTCAGTGTTAAAACTATCGAACTAGAATTGTATGATTTGACGGCTAGACATGATGTTTTGAACAGCCTTTCAGAAAAATATGGAGGTACAATGCATCACCCTTCAAATTTGGATCAGTTACAAGCTGATTTAGTGAATAATGAATCCATAAAACCCGTCATCTACAGTACAACCAAAACACAGTCAGTGTTAAATTTAAAATGGTTGTTTTTTGCTTTGATGACGATGCTTTGCCTAGAATGGTTTATCCGAAGATACAATGGAAGCTATTAAGCCATTCAAATCAAAATGAAAACCCATCGACACTTTAAGATCCATAAACCTGTTCGTTTTTTAACTCAATTCATTTATAACGGTCGAAAAAAGAACAAACATTTACTTGGAGAGCTTCATGATTTTCCTGAAGGCACCATGGCAATTGGTCGTTTGGATGAAGATTCCGAAGGCTTGTTACTCCTAACAACTGATGGTAAAGTCAGTAATTTTGTAACGAGCAAAAAGGTTGAAAAAGAGTATTATGTCATGGTGGATGGTATCATTACTGATGAAGCCATTGAAAAAATGCAAACGGGTGTAGAAATTGGAATTAACGGAACGAAGTATATGACTTTGCCGTGTAAAGCCTTCAAACTTATGCCAGCACCCGACTTCCCTCCTCGGACAAAACGAATCCGTGATGATCGTCATGGTCCGACGTCATGGATTTCTATTATAATTTCTGAAGGTAAAAATCGACAAGTCCGCAAAATGACAGCGGCTGTTGGTTTTCCCACACTTCGACTGATTCGAGTAAGAATAGGATCTATCCAATTGGACGGATTAAAGTCAGGGGAATTTGAGGAGTTGGAGCATTTGGGCGAGGGGTTTATTTGAGTAACTTCGAAGATTTGCAAAAATAAAGAAGAGACACCCCTCACGAGGCATCTCTTCAATAAATTCATCTAAAATAAGAGTATCATCATTTTAACCCAGGACTTAGTAGAGTAAAGGTCCTAGACTCTCCTTATTTTAATCTTGCATGGCTTCAGAATTATCTTCCGCCGTTCAATTCATCCTGATAGGCACTTAGCTCATCCCATTTTCCATCGGCAGCCATTCCTGCCTGCTTAGGCCAGGTTGTTGGGTCCGCGAGTTGATATCGCTTTCCAGCAGCATTCAAAATACCTTGGATTCTTTCAACACTGGTTTCCGACAGTGCTCTCCAAGTGGTGATCCCGTCCGCGTTCAACAAACCAGCAATTTTAGGGCCAATCCCTTCTACCGCCTTGAGATCATTTTCCTTCCATCGCTTTAAAATGCCCAATTTGATCATGATCTTTTCTACTTTGGAATCTGTTAAGCCCGTTGCTTTGTCCGACCTTCCGGTATCCAAATTTTTCTGAACATCAATCAACTCATCCCATTTGCCATCTCTTGCCAATTTGGCTTGACTAGGCCAAGTGGTAGGATCGATGATTCTATACTTGTCTCCATATTTTCCTAATATCCCTTTGACATCATCCGAAGATTTGGAGGCCAAGGAAGACCATGTATTGACTCCATTATCTTTTAATACTGACTCCATTTTAGGACCAATTCCTTCCACAACCTGAAGATTATCTGCTTTCAAAGCTGCAAACTTGTCTGCTGAGACGCTACTTTTTTGAGGCGCTGGAGCTGGTGTTGGATCTGGAGTAGGGGTTGCTACAAAAGAACTAGCTGCACTCACAGATGGAGTCGAAACTTTGGCTGAGGCTCTAGCTGCCAATTCCATTTCTCTTAGCTGTCCTTTTAAACGCGCAATATCACTTTCCAATTCGGCTCTTCCAGCTTTACATTTTGCCAATTGATCTTCAAGATCTTTAATCCGTGCTTTGAGCCGAGAAACCTCACTTTCCAATTCAGCTACCATTCCTTTATATCTCGCCCACAATAACCATCCCAACAAAAGACCAAGTAGAAAAGGTAGTAACCAAGCTAACCACCACCAGTCGCAAAAATTTGTTAATATATTGAGTACCATTGTTTGTTAATTTTTAGTTGATGAAAAGTTCAGTTCGTCTATTTTTAGCACGACCTGCATTTGTATTATTGTTATCGATTGGTTGCATTTCTCCTTTAGAACTAGTAGAAATTTTTGAAGCCGTTACTCCTTTGCTCATCAAATACTCTTTAATCACATTAGCACGCATTAATCCCAATCGTTGGTTTGAAGCATTATCACCCAATGAATCGGTATGACCGACTAGCCTTACGCTTTCACCAGATTTTTTGACTCTCTCAGCCACATCGTCCAGATACGATTCTACATCCGCAGCATTTCGCTTTCTTGTAGAATTGTAAGGAAAATAAATCAAGGCTTTGTCGTCCACTTCTTTAACATTGGCAGAATTGACCAAATATCTGAAATCTGCAGATTCGAATTTTGTGGTTCGTTGACCATCCAGTTCATCAGTTAACTTACCCATCAAGCTGATATTGGCAGAATCAATTTTACCTGCAAATTGTTTGCTCACATCATTAGCCCTTGCCAAACCTAAATTTTCAAATGTGGTGTTATTGACTTCATCTGATCGGTAATACCCTGTAATCTGAAGTCGATTATTCTCGTTATGTCCTCGAACTATAGAATCTCGATAGGCATTCCATCCATCGCCATAAATCGACTTTTCAGCAGACCATGCATAGAGGAGTGGGCGCGACTTTTCAACAACAGCTGCGACAACCGGTTTTTCTTCCACCGCTTCGACGGCTTCGGAGGTTTCGGCAACAGCACAGCAACTTAAGGTGTTTTGATAATAGCACCAGCCTAGTAGAAACCATATCAAGAGAACGAGTATAATAAAGAATTGTCTCATAACTCTAGTTGGTTTTTATTAGAAAATAATTGAATTAATATACCAAATATTATAGAAGTATGGAAGAGATACAGCCCTATAAGTTTTGGCTTTCGCCGAATCAAGCTATTATTTATAGGGCAAATCCCTGAAATCGGAATATAAGTCTTGGCTAAAAGTCCCAAATTTCGTGTCATACAATATATGTGACGTGGATTGATAAAAAAGATACTTTTTTAGTTATTATTTCCGCAAATCCATTGATCTTTAAACTAGATATTAACATTTTAGCGTATAAATAATGAATCATTTGACTTTCTTTATGCGGGTCAAGCCCGAATATATCAGTTTACAATTATAATCATGAGATATCAAGAGTGCCTGCAGTTTCTTTACACTCAATTACCCATGTACCAAAGACAAGGAGCTCCCGCTTTTAAGAAAAATCTCAAAAACATTCGTGCGCTGGTCAAAATTTTGGGAAATCCAGAAAAATCTTTGTCATGTATACACATAGCAGGAACAAATGGAAAGGGAACCACAGCACATATCATGGCTTCCATTCTCCAAGAAAAGGGATTATGCGTCGGAGTATACACGAGTCCTCATTACCTAGATTTCAGAGAACGTATTAAAATTAATGGACAATACATTAGTAAAAATGATGTCGTAAAATTTGTTCAAGGTATACTCCCTTATTTAAACGATATAAAGGCATCATTCTTTGAAATCACTGTTGCCATGGCCTTTGATTACTTTGCAAGGCAAAATGTGGATATTGCCGTGATTGAAACGGGACTCGGTGGACGTTTGGATAGCACCAACATAATAGATCCACTACTCTCCATCATCACAAATATAAGTTTGGATCATCAATCGATGTTGGGAGACACCATTCCTAAAATTGCTTATGAAAAAGCGGGAATCATCAAAAAAAACAAACCTGTTCTCATTGGCGAAAGCCAAAAATTATCCCTACCCGTTTTCAAGAAAAAAGCTTCTCAAGTGAATGCTAAAGTCTTTTATGCTCAAAAGATGATTCGATTAAAAGAAAAAGAGATCTACTATTCTGATCAAATTAATCTACCTGAAAGCTTGATCCCGCCTGGACCTTTTCAGACAAACAACACCATGACCGCATTGGCAGGTATTAAACTTTTGGAAAAGCAAAATAAAATACGTCCAACTTCCAAAACGGAAATTAAAAACGGCTTAAGAAATCTTAATAGCAATACAAAATATCAGGGTCGCTGGCAAGTGCTTTCAAAAAAACCACTCATCGTGGTCGATAGTGCTCACAACGAAGGAGGGCTTCAAAAAATCTTTTCAGAAATAAGCCAACTAGAGATCAAAAAATTGCATATCATTCTGGGTTTTGTTAATGACAAATCACTCGATAACATCCTCGGATATTTCCCAGTAGAAGCCAAATATTACTTTGTACAAGCCAATATCCCCAGGGCACTTCCCAAAGAAAAATTAAAAGAAAAAGCCCAACAGTTTCAGCTGGACGGAAAAACATATAGATCGGTAAAACGAGCATTGGCAGCGGCGAAACGAAGTGCCAAAACTAAAGATGCAGTCTTTGTCTTAGGAAGTATTTTTGTGGCCGCTGAAGCCTTGACTTAAACTTATTAATTTTGTATTTGTTAAGATAAAAAACACATTCATACAATTAGGATTATGAGAAAAATTGTTCTTGGAATTGGTGGTTCTTCAGGAGCGCTGTACGCAAAACTTCTAATGGAACAATTGCAAAATTTTCCTAAAGAACAACTGAAAGTCGGTATTGTCATGTCCGAAAATGCGATTGTCAATTGGGAATTAGAAATTGGAGAATTCAAAAAAGAAGATTGGCCTTTTGAGTTTTATGGAAAACGAGATTTCAATGCAGGTTTTGCATCTGGATCAGCAAAGTACGATACCATGATCATTTGTCCCTGCTCCATGGGAATCGTTGGACGAATTGCTTCAGGGATTTCAGATGATTTAATGACAAGAGCTGCAGATGTTATTCTCAAGGAACGTCGAAGACTCATTGTTGTGCCACGCGAGGCTCCGTTTAATCTAATCCATTTACGAAATATGACGACTATTACAGAAGCAGGAGGAATCATTTGTCCTGCCAGCCCTTCTTTTTATTCCAATCCAAAAACCTTAGAACAATTGGCAGAAACAGTGGTACATCGCGTGCTTGATCTCGCTGATTTGGATGTTTCATCTTTTCGCTGGGGGGACGGCTAGGCCTTCACCTTAAATCCCACCACGGGCTGAATACTTCGTCCACTACTGACACCAATAATAATATTCCCACGAAGAGACTTTTGAGAAAGATCAAAGGTATATTTCGTTCCTTCCTGTACTGCCTTCAATTTTAGAGGTGTTTTTTTACGGATAAGATAAAGCTGCTGCCCTGGCTCGATATCAAGATCAATGGTAACTTTTCCTTTACTCAAAACCTTACCGCTACTTGGTTCAAAAGATCGTGCATTGTATTTTATGAAACCAAAATAAGGAAAAGCTTGATCCGCAAATTCTTTGATACTCAGTGGTTTTTCAAGCAATTGCCATTGATCATCATCTGGTCGATGAGACATAATGAATGCCTCCGGCTTTACCATAAAAAAACCATTTCCGTAATCCTCGTCTGCGCCCATTCCAGTGGACCACGTTACATCCATTAACTCCCATTTCCCATCAATCTTGACGGCATTCCATGCATGATTGGACCCTTTATGTTCCTTTCCAATATTATTCGGTGAAAACCGCCCAAAACCAGTTACAAATTGACATTCTAGTCCGGCCTCTTCACACATTGAGCGATATAAAAGTGCATAATCTTGACATACTCCTTTTTTCCTTTTCAGTACTTTTTTGACCAATCCATCTTGATGTTCTTTCTCTTTTTGTTTCTTCTCTGCTTCATTTCGATATTGATATTTGGTATACCCTTTTTTTCCCTCTTTCTTAAAGCGATCCCTCATTTTGGTATCATAAGAAATGTTTTCTGCGATCCAAGTGAATATCGCCCGAGCCTTGGAAGTTTCATCAGTATATGGAGCGATTAAATCCTGGGTTGCTTTCTTATAATCTTTGGTATATTTCACAGCAATCGCATGTTGGTCTATAGCACTATAATTTTGGCTGTAGCCGAATGTAAAAGTCAACAACAAAAGCAAAGAGAGGAATTTGATTTTCATATTTTATTCTTTTTGTGCTCGAATTAAATCTTTATTTACAGCAATACTCGCATTCAACTCAAATCCAGCAATGAGGATAAAAGCATTTATCTGCATCCAAATTAACAATACAATTAATGCTCCAATCGATCCATACAATTCGTTATATCGACCAAAGTTGTTTACAAAATAAGCAAACAATAATGAACTAACAATGGACAAAAAGGTCGCCAATGTAGCGCCAGGATTAATAAATCTTATCTTTCTTTTAAGGGAGGGACCATAGCGATAAATTGTCGTAATGACCAAATAAAATAGAAGGATGACCACCACCCATCGCAAGATTAAAAAACTAAAAGTAGTGTACTTTCCTAGTTCGAAATAATCAAATAAGCTCCCCAATATCTGCCCGCCCAATATAATCAATACCAAGGAAGCCATCATTAATCCCGCCAAGAGCGCAGTTAATACAACTGAAATGACTCTTTTCCGTACCCAGCTTCTTTGTTTAAAGGTGAGTGCATAGGATTTATCAAATCCATCCATGAGCGTAAGCATACCACTTGAAGAAAATATAAGAGCCAAGAAAAATCCAATCGACAACAATCCCTCTCGCTTTATACCCAGTATCCCATGCACAATTTCAAACAAATACTGGTGAGCATCTTCCGGTAAAAACTCACGCATCGAATTTTCTAATATTTCCTCATAGCTTGCCGTAAAAGGCAATAATGGCAACAATGTGAAGAAAAAAATAATGGTTGGAAAAAGTGAAAGAAAAAAGTTATACGCCGCAGCATTAGCTCGCATAGTCAAATTTTCTTTCTGCAACTCTTGATAAATAAAGTCAATGACATTATATATGGGTACTCCTCTGAATCCCGGAAAAGAATACCTTTTAGATAAACGAACAATCTCACTTACGATCGGTAAGGACTTTATTTTTTCGAGTATACTCAATTAAAAAAAGCTTTTAATGGATTGATAATAAAATCTGGCGTGGAAACTCGGCGATTCGTTTTCATATCTACAAAAAACAATTTTGTCAAGCCCTTATTAATTACTTTTTCTTCCTCGTTTACAATTTCGTGATGAAAAGAAATGAGTTTTCCTGGCATTTCCCTGATCTTGGTCACGATGGTTAAATGATCATCGTATTTGGCTGGTAAAAGGTATTTGGATTCCAAAAACATCACGGGCATCATCAGACCATACTTTCGTTCTAATTCTGCATACGGCATGACTAGATCCCGAATCATTTCAGTACGACCGATCTCATAATACATAGGATAGTTTCCATAATAGAGGTACCCCATCTGATCGGTTTCGCCATATCTTACTCTTTTCTTAAATCGATGCTCGTACATTCTAAGTAAAATTGTTTAGATGGACGTAAATTAAGGTATTTTTCGCTTACCAGAATCATAGACTCTTTTGTTAATTTGTGGTTCTAAACTTAAATATTTGATATGAGCATGTTTGATAAAATAAAAGGGCTTTTCTTTGAAGAAGATCCAAACGCCAAAAAAAGTACGCCTCAACCAGAAGCCACCAAGCAATCTGCTCCATCAAAATCAACATCCTCCACTCCACCAGCTCAAGTGAAGATTGATCTTTCTAATAAGAAGGTAGATGGCAAATTTGTTGATGTTTTAATGAAAGCGATCGAGGCCAACAACCTAGATGGATTTGATTATTTAGAGTACAAACAGTCTCTTCAGTCCTTGTCAAAAATGGAAATGAACGAGCAAACCAAATATCAAAGTGCTTTTGCCATGGCGAAAACAATGGGAGCCACTCCGTCTAAACTAATTCAAAGTGCAGATCATTACTTAAAGGTTTTACAACAAGAGCAAAGTAAATTTAATCAGGCCCTAAAAAATCAAAAAGATCGTCAAATCACTGGCAAAGAGCAAGAAATCAAAGATTCAGAAGCCCTTATCCTTAAAAAACAAAAACAAATTGAAACGCTTAAGTCAGAAATAGAACAGCATAAAAAGTCTTTAGAAAAAATCAAAGGAGGTATTCACCAAGCGGCTTCAAAAGTTGAAGCGACCAATCGAAATTTTCAAGTAGCTTATCAATTGGTCGTTGGTCAAATTGAAAAAGATGTTAAGAATATGAAAAGCTATTTGAAGTAGTTTATACCACTAGTACATGCTCATTCGCGAAAGCGAAAAACAAATCTTCATATTTTATTATCCTTTCAAGTCTCCTAACGGAGTTCTAATGAATAATCCGGGTTAAAACATCCCTCCAATTGCATTAAAAGTCATCAAATCACTAGGGAAAACCCTGATTTTATCCATTTTGACCTAATAAATTAAAAAAAAACCTAATATGTTTTGCATATATGGGCTTTCTAAATTTACTTTACGACTTAATTGTTCAGAAACCAGCCTGTGCGTAGATGATAATAAGACGCTTTTACACAAACGAATTAAGCTTTTTATTAATAAATCCTATACACAATGAACAAACCAAGAGTTATCAAAAGTTACGACAAACTCCCGATCGAGTTGTTGGAACAAATCAAATCGGAATATCCATATGGATTTGATAAGCACCTCATTACCTTTTCTGACCCAAATGGTAAATTGACCTCTGCATTTCCTTACGAAACCAATGATTATCATTACCTCATAAAAATGACGCGAACCGAAGCTCAAAAGATGTACAAAGAAGATATCATAATTGATCTTGAAGAAATTGAAGAAATTGAGGAAATCAAGCCAAAGAAAGAAAAAAAATCTAAACGTAAAGTGGCTTAAGATTCTAATTCCTTCGAGATTGGATTTCCAAAGATCTTAGTCCTTATCTCAATTCGTCAATAATATATTCGGATTTGTCGAAAGCTTGCAACGCAAAGCGACCTGCTTTTGTTGAAGCTTTGGTATATTTGAGCAAATTTAGAATAAACGAATCAATGGGAAAAAACTATAAACCAAAGTCTTTTTGGCAAAAACCAGAAGGACTTGTCGGCGGAATAGTCTTGGGAGGTATCATCGTAGGGGGTGCTTTACTTGTCAATGCCTTCATTTCTTCCATTTTTGCAGCCCTCTCTTCTACAATCGGACTGGTAAGTATTTTGCTTGTATTGGGAGCTATTATCTATATGGCTCTTGATTCGAAAATGCGTAATCTAATCGGGTACATGTACAAAAGTACGATGCGTTGGATTACTGGTTTGTTTATTCAAATTGATCCGATAGGTATTCTTAAAAGTTATATCGATGACTTAAAAGGAAACCTTAAAAAGATGAACCGTCAAGTCGGTCAACTTCGTGGGCAAATGCATAAGCTCAAAGAAATGATTCTCAACAACCAACGTGATATTAAAGAAAACCTTCAAATGGCTGGTCAGGCTAGAGACAACAATAAAAAATCAGAAATGATTTTAAAAAGCCGAAAAGCGGGTCGATTAAAAGAATCCAACTTAAAATTAGAAGATTTATACCGTAAGATGGAGGTACTCTATCGTGTTCTTTCGAAAATGTATGAAAATTCTTCGATCATGATGGAAGATATTCAAGACCAAGTTATGGTCAAAGAACAGGAAAGAAAAGCCATTATGGCCAGTCATTCGGCGATGAAATCGGCCATGAGCGTCATTAAAGGCGATCCGGATAAAAAACAAATATTTGATAGAGCGCTTGAAGCAGTAGCCGACGATGTTAGTCAGAAAGTAGGAGAAATGGAACGATTCATGGAAATGTCTGATAGTTTCATGAAATCGGTAGACCTCCAAAACGGGATTTTCGAGGAAGAAGGACTAAGAATGTTAGAGAAATGGGAGGCTGAGGGTGACTCACTACTTTTGGGTGAAGCTAAGCTCGATTTATTAGATCAAGCGAATAATGATTCTGATGTACTTGATTTAAATCAACCCATGAAAACACCAGAAAAAATGGGTCGTGGGAACCAATACGACAATTTCTTTGATTAGTCTAATGGAAACTTTGATTAACACATAAACCAATCTATAAAAATGGCAAGACGATTAACTTCATTTTCAAAACTTTTAATCACTTTATTAATTCTCGCACTCTTATTCTTAGGTGGGAAATATCTGTTAAATAACACTTCATTTGGTCAAAACTTAAAAGATCAAGCTGAATCTGCTGCACAGGAGCAAAAAGCCAGTTCTGAAAACAATACCAAAGATGTGAATTCGGGAAATTCAACTTCACAACAGAACAGTAATACACCTTCTAAACCAAGAGATAAAAATGACAACACGCTAAGAGTACAATTGGTTACTTGGGGTGGTTATGCTCCAGGTTTATATTTTAATGAAGGAGGCGCGGCCAATTCTAATAGTCGTTTCTATAAAGATTACGGATTTAAGGTTGACTTTAAAGTCGAAAATGACTTGATCAATGCAATGAATGCATGGATTGCCGATGAGTATGATGTCATTGTTCAAACCGCCGATGCTTTTCCTCTATATACCGCTCCTGCCGACTTAAATGCCTATGGACCCAAAGCATTTATTCAGGTGGATTGGTCAAGAGGTGGTGATGCCATCATTGTAAAGAGAGGCATTAATACCGTTAACGATTTGAAGGGTAAAACGATTGCAGTCGCCGTTCCTTCTCCCGCTCAGACGCTTTTGATTAGTTCACTCGAAGCAGCAGGTCTCAGTTATAGCGATGTCAAAGTGGTTAAAACTTCTGACAATCTAAAAGCAGCAGAATTATTCCGTTCAAATGACGTAGATGCTGCTGTTGTTTGGAGTCCAGATGATGTGATTGCCACAAGAGATGTTAAAGGCTCTAAAATCCTTCTGACTACAAGAGAACAATCTCACATAATTGCCGATATCATGTTGGCAAAAGAATCTGTTTTACAAGAGAAAAAAGAAATGTTCAAGGGATTTTATGAAGGATGGATGAAAGGTGTTGCCGAATTAAAAAATCCTGCCAACAAACAAAAAGCGGCCAAATACTTGGCAGAAATCAATGACCTAGCGGTAGAAGACGCCTTAGGAATGATGGAGAATGTTTACTGGACTTCGCATGAAGATAACGTCAATTTCTTTGGTCTTAATAAATCTTATTCTGGACAAAAAGGTTCTGATTTGTTTAATAAGATGAATCGTAAGTTTGTTGAAACTGGTGATTCTGAAAATGTGGGTCCGACTTGGAGATCTGTGATCAATACTACAGCGATTCAAAGTATGCCTCAAATGAATGGTGCCGGCTATGCTGCTGAAAAGAGCAAGGTCTTTAAACCTGCAACCAGTGCCGAAAAAACGGCTCCAGCATTTGCAACCAAACCCGTCAGCATCAATTTCAACACAGGAGAGTTTCAATTATCTGAAAATGCCAAAACCATTATTGATTTACAATTTGCCGATGTTGCCAAAACATTTGGTAATGTAAAAGTCCGAGTTGAAGGAAATACGGATAACGTTGGAAATAGAGCAATGAATATGTCACTTTCTGAAAAGAGAGCACAGTCTGTTGCGAGATATCTTCAACAAGAATATAGTATGAATCCAAATCGATTTGTCATCGTTGGAAATGGTCCTGATAAGCCTACCAAAGGTTGTGAAACTAATGCAACAGATGCTTGTAAAGCAAAAAATAGACGAACAGAATTTCAGCTAATCGCAGGATAAAACATAAATGGATTGGACTTTGTGTTCAATCCATATTTCATTCTTTTTTTATGATCAATAAATAGTCACCATTCTCCATGTCCTGGATGTTCAAATTACAAGGGCCTTTAAACACGATTCAACGCGCTACGCTTGGAATTATTGGACTATTGATCACTCTACTTATTTGGCATTTGGTAACCATGGGAGAAGATCCGATTTTGAAAGCTGGAATCATGTCCAGTCCAGCCAAAACTTTTGCCGCCTATAGTGAATTAATTTCTGAAAATAAATTGGTCAAAAATTTATGCATGTCTATCGGCTTTAATTTAGGCGGATACGTCAAAGCACTTTTAATCTCTCTACCTGTTGGCTTTTTAATTGGCTTATACCCACTTTTCAAAGGATTGTTCCAAGATCAAGTCATTGCATTTCGTTTTGTACCTCTGACTGCTGTAACGGGAATATTTATTGCTGCTTTTGGGATTCAAACGGCCATCAAGGTTAACTTTCTGGCATTTGGGATTATGATTTATCTCATACCTGTGATTGTTCAACGGATCATAGAGGTTCAGGATGTGTACCTCAAAACGGTATATACCTTAGGTGCTACCGATTGGCAAACGATCAAAACTGTTTATATCCCTTCAGTGTTATCAAAATTATCTGATGACATCAGAGTGTTGACGGCGATCTCATGGACTTACATCATTGTCGCGGAGCAGATTGGAGATCAAGGTGGATTGGGAGCCTTAATTTATCGGGTAGGTCAAAGAATGGGACGACCCGATAAAACAATTGCCATCCTATTAATCTTCATCCTAATCGGATTCCTTCAAGATCGTTTTTTTGTTTATCTCGATAAAAAATTCTTCCCTCACAAGTTTCAGAACAAAAATAAATATGCAAAGGTGGATGAAAACAACCTTTGGGACAACATTTCTTCCTATGCTATGACGGTCTTTACCTGGGCTTTTGTTGCGATCTATGTCTGCCTTGCGGCGAATGAATCATTCAATTTTTTAGGAGGAATAAAACCGCTTTCGTATTTATTCGAAGATACCGTTTGGGTCATCCATTTTATTGCTTTAGTGACAATTTCTTATTTGATTTATTGCGTCATCAAATCAAATGGTCAA
Source organism: Saprospiraceae bacterium (assembly GCA_020629615.1). Lineage (GTDB taxonomy): Bacteria > Bacteroidota > Bacteroidia > Chitinophagales > Saprospiraceae > JAHDCZ01. The sequence continues at coordinate 1,013 of JAHDCZ010000016.1, read as the reverse complement.
CGATTGAATGTACCTTCAAAAACTGCAAGCGATGATTAAATTTGAAGACAAAGTTACTCAGGACAATATTATTGAACTTAGAGGTATTGGACAGTCCTATGATGCAGGTGCGAATTGGATCATCAAGGACCTAGATTTTTTAATAGAAGACAAACCTGCTCAAGGTCAGTTTGTGGTGATTCTTGGAATGTCTGGCTGCGGTAAATCTACGCTACTAAGATATATTGCGGGTCTTCAAGAACCTACTCAGGGACAAGTCATTATCAAAGGAAAACCTATTGACAAATCAAGTAGGATTAGTATGGTTTTTCAGCAGTATTCTAGTTTGCCCTGGATGAGTGTACTGGACAATGTAGGATTGGCTCTGCGCTATCAAGGTATTTCTAAAAGTGAACGAGATGATCGAGCGATGGAACTAATCAAAATGGTCGGATTGGATGGTCACGAAAAAAAATATGCACAATACCCAACACTCTCTGGGGGACAATTACAAAGAGTGGCTATTGCAAGAAGTCTATTGGCCAATCCTGAGATTCTGTTAATGGACGAACCATTTGGAGCTTTGGACATTAAAACAAGATTGCAAGTCCAGGATTTGTTAGCAGATATTTGGAATAAATTTCAATCGACGATCATATTTGTCACTCACGATATTTCAGAGGCGGTGTACCTGGCTGATGATATTTACATCATGAAATCAGCACCTTCTCAGTTTGTCGAACACATTGCAGTAGACTTACCACTAGAACGTAATCGATTGACCAAACGAGACCCTAGATATACAGAAATGGTCTATCATGTGGAGGATATGATGGTCAAAGTATCTGAAATGAAGTAAGCAATTTACTCCTTTCGCGCTTGACGCGAATAAACCTGCTAAGGAATAAAGTAGTTTATATCATGGACTTTATTTGGTACATCTCAAATATCATTTTAGGAGATTATAAAAAGATAATCTAGAACGCATTGTTATTTTTTTTAATATTTGACGCAATTCACTAAATTTGTTGCGT
>JAHDCZ010000125.1:4531-8035 GCA_020629615.1 Saprospiraceae bacterium | reverse complement strand
ATTACTTCCAGAGCCAGAAGCAAAAATAGCAATACGAGGCATGTATTAATTCTTAAGATTGATGTATCGATCTGTTTGTGCTGGATCGACTTTGACCATGATACGATATACTTCGTTTCTTTTTTTCTTATCGGCTCCTTGAAAGATATCGATGATCTCATTTCTTTTCGTATCACAAAAGAGATTTACGATCGTATTGTTTGGAATGGCTCTTTCTAGTTGATCGACCTTTTGTAAGCAGTCAAGTAATATGACTTGAGCTCGTTCAACATCAGTAGCTAAAATATCCATTCCGTTACGGTGATAATCATAAAAGGCTTGACGAAAATCCTTAGATCTAGGATTCATTAGATTGTTGATAATACTATATCGAGTACGTTTACGATTCATCGGATCCCAAGCCTGATCAGATTTGACAACATTCGTTGGGACGTTTGAAATGATTGTTTCAGCAATTTGAAAATATTCTTGTCCTCCATTGGGCGCAAAGGACTCGTAGTCAAAACCTAGCATGAGATAACCGTAAAAGGTCAAAATTTGTGATAGGTTATCTGTAAAACCATTTAGGTTCCTATAAATGGGTTGCAATTCTATATAATTAATCGAGATTTCTTTATCAATATGATTGATCATTCTCGTATTCACGCTAGAATTGAAAATTGGTCGAATAGTTTGAATTGTGAGGTCAGCAATAAATCGAGTTGGGCTAACTTCATCTTTTACAGTAATAAGAATGTCACCTTCAATCCGTTCTTCGGGCTCAAATTCATCTTCCGTCCAACGAGTTGTATTGTAGAATTCTTGAATTTGGTTTTCAAGTGTTTTAAAGACTTTTGGATCAATTAATTTTGATGTAGGCGTAGATACTTTGACATTCAAATTAAATTCTTGCCCTTTTAGGTTGTTTGCATACATACAAATGCATACAATTAAAATCGAAATTAATCTCATACTATATTTTATCATTTAATAAAACAATAATCTCACTGACGATATCCTCGGCGACTTCAGCCTTGGATTTCAATTCAAATTTTTTGGAAGAATTCTCTTTAGAAACGATGGTTATTTTATTCGTGTTGTGTTTAAATCCTGCTCCTTTATCTTTAAGTGAATTGAGTACTATGAAGTCAAAGTTTTTCTTGGTCAGTTTTTTCTGAGCATGTTGCAATTCATTATCGGTTTCAAGTGCAAATCCAATTAAAATTTGGTGTTCTTTTTTGATTTTTCCAAGACTCGCAGCGATGTCTAGAGTTCTTTCCAATTGGATTGAAAGATCACCTTCTTTTTTCTTCATTTTCGAATCCATAGGATTGGCTGGACGATAATCAGCAACGGCGGCAGCCATAATGGTAATGTCAGAGTTTTCAAAAAATTTGTGGCTCGCATTATACATCTCTTGTGCAGATTGGACAGGAGTCACATGGATATTGGGATGATTGACGGTTAGGTGATTTGGTCCCAAAATTAATTGTACTTCCGCTCCTCGCTCAGCACAAGATTCCGCAAGAGCTAGGCCCATTTTTCCCGAACTATGATTTCCGATATATCGGACAGGATCGATTTTTTCGTAAGTAGGTCCCGCAGTGATCACTACTTTTTTATTTAGAAGTACTTTTTTTTTTGAAATAGAGGCCTTGATAAAATCAACAATTTCATCAGGTTCTGCCATTCTTCCTTTTCCTTCTAAACCACTTGCCAATTCACCATCACCCACAGGAATAATTTTATCACCAAACGATCTTAGCAATTCAATGTTGTTTTGAGTTGAAGGATGGAGCCACATATCTCTATCCATTGCTGGTGCAATAAACACAGGACATTTAGCAGAAAGATAAGTTGTCACAATCACATTGTCACTAATGCCATTGGCCATCTTAGCTAATGTATTAGCCGTGGCTGGCGCAACAATCATTGCATCTGCCCAAAGACCTAACTCCACATGATTATTCCAGGCGTGTCCATCAGTTACATTGGTGTAAACCTCATTTTTGGAGAGGGTAGAAAAAGTGAGTGGTGAAACAAAAAGGGCGGCAGCATCCGTCATGATGACTTTAACTTCTGCTCCTTGTTTGATAAAGCTCCTTACGAGAAAAGCCGTTTTGTAAGCAGCAATACTTCCAGAAACGGCAATTAGAATATTTTTATCCTGTAGAACAGTCATACAAAAGTATAATTAGGCTTCTGTATCCGAGTCTTTTACTTCTGTATCTCTATAGCGAAATTCAAGTTCATCATTCAAAAATTCCTCTGTTGCAATGACGGCAGGATTAGGCATTCTTTCATAGAATTTAGAGATTTCGATTTGCTCTTTATTCTCATGAATTTCTTCAATAGTATCTGAAGTGACGGCAAACTCACCCAATTTGTGGTGCAATTCTTCTTTAACTTCTACAGACAGTTGTCTTGCTCTCGTTGCCAATACATTGATTGCCTCGTAAATGTTATTGGTTTCGCCAATCACTGATTTAATGTTTTTTGGCGTTATACTAGCGTTTATGCCTTGTACTTTACTTTTAATATCTGTCATACCTTGAATTTTTTAAGTGCTTCTTTACATGCCTTTGTGATGTCCAAAAGCTCTTTGTTGTATTTCGATTTAGGGAATTTCTTTTTAAATTTTTCTTGATTCTTGATCGCCTCATTATACCTTTTCTCCTGTTTGTCATAGACACTTTTCTCTGCCAACTGGAATGAGGATTTGGTGATCAAGTATAAAATTTCTTCATATCGTTTTGTCTCAGGAAACTCAGCCAGCATGTTTTCAAATGAAGTTACGGCTGAGATATATTCTTTCATGTCATAGTACAAATGAGAAGAATAAAAAGCTTTCTGCTCAAGTTTTTTTCTCATTTCATCAATTAAATCATTGCATTCTTGAACACGATTGCTCGATGGATACGTATTAATGAAGGTTTGAAATGCTTCAATTGCTTTTGTTGAATAGCTTTGATCTAATCGATAACTAGGAGATAATCGATATTGAGAATAGGCGGACATGAATGCCGCTTCTTCTTTTCGATCACTATTGTAGAATGTATTCGAAAAGTTTTTAAAATAATGAGAAGCCAATATAAATTGCCCCATATTGTAATGAGAGTAGGAGTAATTGTAAAAAATATCTTCAGCCTCTTCTTTTCCGCGATAAAATGGGATTACCAATTCGTAGAGGGTCTGAGCACGCACATATTCCTCTTTTTCGTAGTATCGATCTGCCGCTTTGAGGATTTTTTGTGGTTCGTTACTAGAACGTATTTTTTCAAACTCCGTTTTGCACGAAGTAAAGCAAAATAACATACCCAAAATGGCAATAAATACGGTTCCTCTCATAAGCCTGCAAAAGTACAGCTATTCTTAGAACGAAGCAATTATAATTAAAGGTAATTTTGAAGGGGTTTTTAAGGTTTTTTTAACCATTATTTTATCAATATTCTTTGTTTTTTGCTTGTAAAAGAGATTTTCGATTTCTGCAGAGTTTTTCGGGTAGAGTGCCTTCATTTTTTGTTT
>JAHDCZ010000125.1:2402-4431 GCA_020629615.1 Saprospiraceae bacterium | reverse complement strand
AGAGATTTTCGATTTCTGCAGAGTTTTTCGGGTAGAGTGCCTTCATTTTTTGTTTTAAAATCTTTCGGCAATCTGAACATTGGGAACCATGCGCCTTTGAAGTAATTTTTTTATTTGAGGTTCTTTTTGACAATTTTAAGAAGGGTCGGAATGGCACGAATAGTTTTTAACTGCCGTCATGTAATTCAGTGACTAACATGTCTGCAATTTTTCGATTATTTGAGAGACGAATCGGTTTGTTTTGCCCTCCTAATTTTCCTCTTTCCTTCATCATTCGCCGAAAGGCGCCCAGTTTTAAACGACGCAATCGCAGCGGTCTAATAATTTGTCCCGAGACCAGGTCTTTGTAATGAAAATTGATATCTTGTAATGCTTGATCTAAAATCCCGACAAACCGATTTAAATCTTCGGGTTCTTTTGCAAATTCAATAAACCATTCGTGGTAGGGTGCTTTTTGATCGGCAGGATTGATTTGTGGAGCAACGGTGAATTCATTGATTTCACACGACACATGATTCATGGCAACTTGTATTGCTTTTTCCACTTCTCGCGCAATGATGTGTTCTCCAAATGCAGAAAGAAAATGCTCCGTACGACCTGTAAAGACAAAACGATAAGGATTTATAGAAGTGAAACGGATAGTATCGCCAATTTTGGACCCCCAAAGTCCAGCGTTGTTGTTGATAATCAGGGCATATTCTTGATCCAAGTCGACCATTGAGAGATCGAGTCTAGTCGGGTGACTCGAGTGATATTCTGAAATGGGTACAAATTCAAAAAAGACTCCAGCGTTGACATTGAGTGCCAATCCTTGTTCGATTGATCCTTCCTGAAAACCGACAAAACCTTCGGTGGTGGGATAGGTTTCAAAACTATGAAAATCACCTCCAACAAGGGACCGTAGTCTTTTTTCGTACGGTGTATAATTTACGCCTCCATGAACTACAAGTTGGAGATCAGGCAATGACTGAAGGACTGTTTTCTCTTGATTTTGGTCAACTAGGTATTCCATGAACATTAATATCCAGGGTGTGATACCAGAGATTAAACTCGTTTTTTGTTGGCTGATTTCTTGGACAATAGCTCTGATTTTTTGTTCCCAGTCTTCAATGCAATTAATTTGGTAGGAGGGTAATTTGTTCCATTGCAACCAGCGCGGGATGACATGATTAATGATTCCTGATAATCGACCAGATTTAAAACCATGGATTTCTCCGAGTTTGGGTGTCCCCGAAAGGAAAAGCATCTTATGATCAAAGATGGAAAGCAATCCCTGTTTGTAAGCATAATTAAAGATGACATTCCTTGCAGTGTTCATGTGGTAAGGTAGTGATTCTTTGGTTAGTGGAATATACTTTACACCCGATGTAGTCCCAGAGGTTCCCACAAAATAGAGTGGTTTACCAGGCCATAAAACATCAGTTTCTCCTTTGAAAATGCGATCAACATATGGGAAAATTTCTTCGTAATTTCTGAGTGGAATGTGTTGTTTAAACTCCTTGTAATTTGAAATCTGATCAAAATGATGTTCCTTCCCAAAGACTGTTTTTCGCGCAAAGCGAATCAAATACTCCCTCGTTTTATTTTGGTAATCAACAGCATTTTTCATCTCTCGATCTATCTGATTGGAGACTCTTTTTGCAAATGGTTTTATGACTGCCGATCGGATTCCCATCTATTCAATATATGGTATTAATTCCAAAGCTATTTTTCGATCATTGGATAATCTTGGTACTTTGTTTTGCCCTCCTAATTTTCCTTTCGACTTCATATAATGACGAAAAGAATCTTTTTTTAAACATCGAATCTTAAGTTCTTGAAGAACATTTCCTTTTCGTAGATCATCGTAATAGATATTTTGTTTGCACATCAATTGATCCACTTTAGAAATAAAAATATTCATTGATGCGGGTTTCTGATCAAATTCGATAAACCATTCATGATAAGGAGTTTCGTTGTTTTCTGGTGTGATTTGTGGTGCTACAGTAAAATCAACAATACCTATTTGTTCTTCTTTTCCAACACTAAG
>JAHDCZ010000125.1:0-2302 GCA_020629615.1 Saprospiraceae bacterium | reverse complement strand
AACATCCCCGCTTTGGTGTTCAATAAAAGACCTTCTTCCTCCCAAGAATCCTGAAAAGCGATGAATCCCTCCGAGGCAGGATAGGTTTCTAGACTGTCGATAGATCTGCCAACCAAGCGTTCCAAGGTTTGACGATAGGGTTCAAAATTTACTCCACCATAAACAAACAATTGGAAGTTTGGAAATAATTCACCCACGGTTTTTTTGCCTGATTTTTCAATCAGTCGCTCGTAATACATCTGGACCCATGGCGGTATCCCACTGATCAAACTCATGTCTTTATCGATGGTTTCTTCTACGATATGATCAAGTTTTTTTTCCCAATCCTCAATGCAATTGGTTTGGAAAGAGGGAAGTTGGTTGGCTTTGATCCAGCTGGGCATTTCGTGATGTACAATCCCAGAGAGTCTGCCTGTTTTTATATTGGCTTTCGCCGAAAGGGTAGGTGAACCCGATAAAAAGATCACCCTCCTGGTAAAGATATTTGCTTTTTTGTGAAGATGGATATAATTAAATATCGCTTCTCTAGCGGCTTGGATGTGATACTTTATACTTCCTTTACTGATTGGAATATATTTTACTCCAGATGTTGTCCCAGAAGTTTTGGCAAAATATTTAGGACTACCTGGCCAGAGAACATCTTTTTGTTTGTTTAATATTTTGTCAATGTATGGACGCAGAGCTTCATAATCTCTAATTGGAATATTCCTTTTGAAATCCTCATAATTCTTAATTTGATCGAAATGATGATCTTTTCCAAAATCGGTTTGACTCGCTTTTTTTATCAGCTTTCGCCGAATTTTTTCCTGATCACGCACTGCATTTTTCCGTTGTTTTCGAATCTTTTTCGCAGATTGTTTTGCCAGGGATTTTATGAAAAATTCTTTTAACGACATATCGTATTCCAGTGGAATGTTAAACACTAATTTGCGAAAAATTCTCTAAAGCAAAGGTATTATATTTGATAATTGAGGAAACTACAATGGATTGATAATTCTTATTTTTTTCTTTTGATCAAGATATGGTTTTACGGCCTGACAAATTTCATTTTCCAGCATTTTAAACATGTTTTTCTTGGCAAAGTTAGGATGTGTAATCATACCAATTTCTCGGACTGGAATTGGTCTTTCTATGTCGTGTATAAATTTATTGTTAACCAATTTTTTTTGAAGCGTCGCTAATCGGGGAAGAAGAGTGATCCCATTGTTCATATTGACCATTGAAAGTAGAGAGAGGATAGTCCCACTGTTGTATAAAAGATTGGGGTTTAGTTTTGTGTTTTTTCGCAAGTGGCAAATCTTTCCTACCTGATTGGTCATACAATGGCTTTCTTCGAGCAGCCAAAGTCTATTGACGTCAATCTCATCGATCTTATATTTGGATTTGGAGTTGAATTTTTTCGCGATGTCATAAATCAAAAATTCTTCATGAAAAAGAGTTTTTTCTATGAGTCCTTTATCACCTAGAGGGAGTGATAAAATACCTATATCTAATTCTCGAGTTTTTATCCTTTCACTGATTTCTTTTGTGGTAATCTCATCGATGCTAAAATTTATATTAGGATGTCTTTGGATCATTTTGTCAAGAAACAGTGGGAGTAAGAATGGAGCAAGGGTTGGGATTATCCCTATCCTCAGAGTTCCGAAGAATTTATTTTTTGTATTCTGAATCAACTCTTCAAGAGCAACAAACTCATTATATACCAATTTTAATTGAGCTACTAATATTTGCCCTTCTTTTGTTAACGAAACGGGCTTGGATTTACGGTCGAAGATTTGAAGCCCGATCTGATCTTCCACTTTTCTGACGAGCGTACTAAGTGTACTTTGAGTAATGAAGCACTGTTCTGCAGCACGACTAAAACTTCCTGTTTTTTCTAAAGCAAGAATGTATTTGATCTGATATTGAGTTATTGATGGTATCAATAGTAATATGTTAATTATCGTTTTTGTAAATATAGAAATAAATGGATATTTGAACCATCATAAAAATAGTATACTATGGAAAATAATAACGGAGATATTAGTAAATGCCCATTTCATAATGGGAGTATGACAAATCACAAAACTGCAGGAGGCGGAACCACCAATAGGGATTGGTGGCCAAATCAGTTAAAGCTTAATATTTTAAAACAACATACAGCCAAGACCAATCCGATGGATGAGGACTTCAATTATATTGAAGCCTTCAAGTCTTTGGATTATGAAGGATTGAAAAAAGACTTGACTGATCTCATGACAGATTCTCAAGATTGGTGGCCAGCGGATTTTGGACATTACGGTCCTTTCTTTATTCGGATGGC
>JAHDCZ010000124.1 GCA_020629615.1 Saprospiraceae bacterium | reverse complement strand
TTTTGATTGCTAAAATCAAACCAAACTTATTGTCCTATTTTTTGGGGATACTCCACTTATTGTCCTATTTTTTGGGGATACTCAGCAAAATGACATCCCTTTTGTTTGCATTAATTCAGAATTTGAACACAAAGATGTATTGTGCTATGTGGGTCAAAATTCTTACCAATGTGGAATGCTTGCTGGCCGATTGTTTGATTTGTCAAACCCAGTAAAAAAGACGATCGTAGTCCTAACATTGGGACACAAAGTAAGCAATGCAATCCATATTGAGAAAAAGGTTGAAGGACTTTCCGATTTCAATAAACAAAATGACTCCACCTTTGATATTAAGTATGTAGCGGTTGAGGATTTTACGAATCCTGAAATAATTAGAAGTACGACAGAAAGTATAATTGAAGATATTGATAACTTGCATGGTATCTTTTTTACCAATTCAAGGTCCCATAAGTTTTTAAATGATAATCAGCTTTTTGCAAAGCATTCTAAGGACATTGTCATTGTAGGTTTTGATTTGTTAGAAGAAAATATTGAATATCTAAAAAAGGGAGATATCAATTTTTTGTTGAATCAAAATCCCCTCAAGCAAGGATATCTAGGAGTCATGAATCTATTTAATTATTTTGTTTACAACAAAGAAATACCCTTAAAAAGGTATCTTCCAGTGGATGTCGTAGTGGCTGAAAATTATCCAGAATATCTAAATCAAAAACATGTCAGTTTAGAATTGGTCATTTAACCCGGATTATGCATTAGAAAATCTATTCCGACCTGAAATGCCAGCAAAATATGCCATTTCATTAAGTTTTCTCACCTCACCATAGTGATGACTATGCCTCAGTTCCAAAACTTCATATTTTATTGACCTTTCAAGTCTCATAACGAAGTTATAATGCATAATCCGGGTTTAAGAAATTAGAGAATCTATTTCTTCAGACTTTATTTATGATTTGATGATTTTGAAACTGTGTTCATCATTTAGTAACAAAAAATACACTCCATTTGCATAATTCTTTAATGAAATTCTTACAGTACTATTGCTGGGGTGGATCGATTCTAAAACTTGCCCCATGGCATTGTATATTTTTAAAGATTCTACATTTTGATTAGCATGAATCAATAATTTGTCTAATGTTGGATTGGGAGAGATGATTGTTTTTAATTCTTCGTACTCATCAACAAAGACAGAATCGATTAAGGATGCTTTCCAGTTTTTGCCAAAATGGTTGTCTAGCGTAGGATCGATTAATTCAAGGAAAAAGCCTTCTCCATCTGCAGATTCTGCCCAAGGTAATTTATCATTATAGGTGACATGATCTAAGATGATTCCAAAATTATCTCTAAGGATGATTTGTTCGCCGTCATTTGAAAGTTTGCCTTGAGTCCATTCAAAGCTTTGATCCGTCAAGTTGTTAAAAAGAGTGAGATCTTTAACGAGATATATTGTTTCGTTTTCAGCAATAAAGACATCTTCAGGGAAGGTAAAATCAACGGCTTCAGAAATCGTATAGCCCTCTAAGTCAATCACTTCGTTGCTTGGATTAAATATTCGGATAAATTCTTTATCAGGATTAAAAAGGGGATGATAATGAATGGCACTGAACATCAAGGAAGGTTTTTCAGAATACAAACTATTTTTTGCGCCCAAATCAATCGGATTTCCAAATTCATCTTCGCCAGTATTTATGGCCGAAGAATTATTCAATAAGTTGAAGTCATTATCACTAGGATTTGCAAATAAGGGGTCTTCAAAAATGACATTTTCCCCAGTTAACGCTTCTGTATCTGATAATACAAAATCAAGAATCAAGTTGGATTCATTGTCCACCTTGAGCGGGTTAAAAGCGCTATTGGAGAATATGGTATTATAAATTTGAAGGAAACCATCACCCATCCCCGGATTTTTTTCAAAAGCCAAAACATCACAGGCATTATTATAAAATGTGTTTTGGTCTATCAATGCGTTACCCAGATCTTTAACTCCAATGCCCTGATTGCATTCCACAATTATATTGTTGATCGACCGAATTGTACTTTGCTGTCCGACAGAAATTCCTTTATCTGCGATATGATGAATGAAGTTATTTTCGATTAGAATGTTTTCAGAATTTTCTCCTAAATCAATACCGTCACTATTAAATCCAACAAAATTATAGATTTTCGAATTACTAATTACTCCTTCGCTTATTTCATCATAATCAATCGCATCAGTGTCAATTTTATCATTCCCTTTGAATTCGCAACGGTCAATAAAACCGTAACCATATTTTACGTTAATTAAATCCCCTGTTACTTTGGAATGCAGTCGACTGTTACGTAACCAGACATCTGAATAGCGGGCCAAGATCGGATTTTCATAATTGTCTACTAAAATCAAATGATTAAGATCGATACTTGAATTCCAAGAGGCAATGGCCGCATTTTCTTTAATGGGATCAAGCCCTCTCGTAGCACCTTGAATTTCAACCCACTCCAAATAACTCGTATCCGTTGAGTTTTCAAAAAATAAATTTTGCCACGAACTTGTTCCAGAAGCATCATTAGGCAAAAATTTAATCGGTTGAGATTCAGTGCCGAGTGCATGAATGCTTCCGTTGATAATCATTCCAGATCTTTCTGAAAAATGGAATTCCACACCTGGATCAATAGTCAATTTTACATCAGACATTATAGTCACTGTATTGCCAACCAAATAGGGAGAGCAATCAATCTTTAAGGTCGTGTCCTGTCGGATTGTATCAGGTAATAAACAAAGGTTGTTTTGTGAATAATGAGCAATCAGATATTTTTCATCACTCAAGTTTAATGGAATCGTTTGGTTGGTCGAAAAAATATCATTCACATTTTTCTCTATTCCCTCTAGTTCCAAATCAAAGCTAACATCTGAACTAGTCGGGTTGAATTGATGTATTTCAACGGCAACGAGGTTGTTTCCTTGGATTAAAAAATCTAAGTCAATCGAATGGAAGGAATAAATGTCTTCTTCTATTCCTCCTACAAATTTTGAGGCACGGGTGTCAAATTGTATTTCTCCTGTTGGCATATTCGATCGTAATACCTCTTTGCCATTAATGTAAACGACTGCGCCATCATCACGAAGCAAACGAAGCGACAATTTACCGACGAGATTCGTGGAGTCATCAACAACAAATTCTTTTCTAAAATAAGTACTGATATGTTTGTTTGTACTATTTGACCCATAACTAATGATGGTATTTTCATCATTTTCGCCATAGCCAAATTGTGCTTCACCAGAACTCCAATTTTGATCTTCATATTCAGGTTTGTACCAATTTTCATCAGGTAATTCTCCTAAATCATAATATTTCCACTCCGACTCTTTAGGGATGAATAGTCTTTTTTGCCCTTCTGACCACCCTATAAAATCATAACCAACATTCGGCTCGACCGAAAGCTCCAAATCAAGATTCTTTAAATAGGTTCCTGACCAATTTGTCTCAGGAATACTCATTTCATTAATAAAATGTTGACCTCCTTTTTTTATATCCGAAAACACGCCCAAAGTAGTAGTTTCAGACACATCAAAATGTTCGATCAAATCATTATACACATAATTCATTCTTTCATTGGAATAATCTCTTAAGTCTTGAATTTCATTTTTCCAATAACTAAAACTAGGTATTGCATTCCCATAAGAAGAAGTCGTCCCTTGCCATCTTTCGATTTGAAATGGCATTTCTAATTCTATTTGTGATTCAAATCGATTGATATTTTCAATCACGCGATTAGGGTGGAATGTAGTAAATAAGTGGTCCGCAAATCGTTTTAGAAAACGATCAGAGAATTCTTCATTTCCTAACATATTGGTGAAGCGGCTTGCCACCCAACTGTACCCGTCCGAAGCTTCGATTGAAAAAAAGTCGATTAAATTGTTGTCAGAACCGTTAAATGCGCGATCAAAATCTTGAGCAATAAATTGCCATTTAGTTCCTGTTGCCTTTGGCTTCCATAACTGAATATTGTGTCCATAACTTGAATTGCTGGACCAAATTTCCGTACAGTAAAAGTCAATATAATTTTCGATGTCCAAAATTTCTTGAACAGCATCGTAATTGGCTTGATTACTCAGGTCCTCATCCATTAAATCAAACAAGTGATCAAAGGCCATGTCGTCACCCTGTTCCACTTTACCATTGTTTTCAATTAAATCATATTCGCTTCCAGATAAATTATAATTTTCCTCTATAAATCCTTCGTCGATTCTGGATCGAATGTTATGAATGCCCAAGTATTTTCCATTAACTAAAACAATGGAAGGTCGAAAACCCATAGTCGTTAAATTCATTCGGCTTCGGGTTAATCCTTGAGTTAAGCCATCTCGAAATATTGTCGAACTCCAGTCACTACCCCCAACTCTCAAAGTGAAATTGTCATATTGATTTCTCCTTCTATCGACGAAAAGATGATAATCTAAATTGTTGTTGTCATATTCATTGTCAAAGTAAATTCCTAGCATTTTTTGAGGTAATTCCCATGAATTTTGCCCATTGATTTTAACACCAGCAAGTTCGTTGAAAGCTGCTCGGTTGCCTCCATCATTTTCAAAAAATTCAATATTTATTGGATATTTCCAATCGGGTTTAAAATCTTGAACGTATAGACCGATGGAATCATCCCAAAAGAATTCCTCATTCGTAGCAATTGAAATGATAGGTAATTTTTTTTCTTCAAGATTTTCATCGATAAAATAGGAGTGGGTTTTTGCCTTGCCGGGAATAAAATTATCTATAAATACTCCGGCTCTAATTATTGTGCTAGTATCGACCTGTAATGGACTTTCATATAGCGGTGAATTAAGGGTAGGAAGCGATCCATCCAATGAATAACGTATGTCACCATTTATTGTACTTAGTGCTACTTCCAAGTTTTCATCGTAAAATCCACCTCTTATTGAAAAAGATGGTCTTTGAAAAACTATTCCATCGTATGCGGTCTCTGAATTTTCAGAGTCTGGTGTAGGAGTTTTGAAATAAGCCCAATCCATGCTGCCGTCCGTTTTTCGTCCGAAGGAAATATCTGTTTGTTGATAAGTGTACACAACGGAATCTATCATTTCTCCTTGCGCATTATATAAACCTAACTCTTCTCCAATCTTGGTTAACTTAAAATTAGTATGAAGTCCAGAATCTTGACCATCAGCCCATATCAGAATATATCCATTTGCTTGAATTTGGGTTCCAAAAGGGAATTGCCATTTGTCATGCTGATTAAGATTATCCGTTAGGTAGTATGCAGAAATGTCAACACTCTGATTTGAACTGTTGTACAATTCGATCCAATCACCTGTTTTATCAAAATCAGGATCGGCAAAGCCACTAGAATTTGATGCGACAAATTCATTGATAAATACTTGACCAGATATCGATCCAGCACTAAACAACATAGTTGCAAGCAAAAGGAAAATTACTATTTCACGAAAATGCATTCTAATTAAGATTTATTCATTCTTCATTTAGGATTAAGTTAATCATCAAACATTGATATTCAATTGAACGCTTTGACAAAGCTAAGTGTATTGTTCTTCTCGCCTAAAATTTTTAATCATTAAAATTGTTCTCCATTTTTCTAGCTTGATATAAAAGTACGGAGAAATCTTCCCTAATAGTAGTTAATCCTAGCTCTATTTTGGACTCTCTTAATCTAATAAAAATGTATTTTTGTTCCAGTTCAAAATGATCAATACATGTCGGATAAGACAATAAACATTAAGGTGTTAGACGAAACAGCCCCTCTTGAAGCTGTTATAGTAGGGTATGCAGGAGATTTGGGGATTCCAGGTTCGATGTATGTTCACCCAAATCAATGGTCTGGCAATACGGCCCCATCTGAAGATGGGGTGAATGATCCCAAAAGTAGAATGCATTTAATCCAAGGAACTTATCCTTTGGAAGAAGACCTTAGAAGAGAAAATCAGCATTTATTATCGGTTCTTGTCAAACACAACGTTAAGGTGTATCAGCCTATAAATTTACCAGCAACCAATCAGATTTTTACTAGGGACATTGGTGTTGTCATTGGTGATGTTTTTATCAAAACCAATATGAAAACTTCAAAACGGCAATCAGAATTTTTTGCGATACGAGATATTGTAAGTGATATTGCTCAAGAAATTTGGTTTCCTCCACAAACAGTCAAGATTGAAGGAGGAGATGTCTTTCCTTTTTATGACAAAATATTTGTGGGTCAAGCGGCGAAAGGAAGTGAAGGCTTGCGATGTGATCGTAGTAATCCTGAGTCTATCGAGTATTTAAAGGAAAAATTTGATGACAAGAAAGAGGTGATTCCGATCTTCTTGCATAAATCAGATAAAGATCCTAAAGAGAATTGTTTGCATCTTGATTGCGCATTTCAACCACTAGGAAATAACGATCATTGCATCATCTATCCTGAAGGATTTGAAGACCAGAATCAAGTTGCCGACTTAGTCAATTTGTTTGGAGGTGAAGAAAATGCCATCATTATTCAGAAAGAAGATATGTATCATATGAATTCCAACGTATTTTCAATTTCTCCCGAAGTAATAATTTCTGGCGATAACGAAAAAGAATTTGGTTGGTTAAATGAGCAATTAGAGTCCAAGGGATTCGAGGTAGAAAAAATTCCTTATTCGGAAACTGCGAAAATGGAAGGATTGCTGAGATGCTCTACTTTGCCGTTAAGAAGAACTTATAATTAATGTCGAATGAACAAGATGATTGCCAATTGCGTATTAATGGTGCGCCCCACAAATTTTGGATTTAATCCACAAGCCGCTGAAACTAATTCGTTTCAAAATCGAGTCGAGATGTTTTCTGATGTACAGATTCAAGAAATGGCAAGTTTGGAATTTGATCGATATGTCGAAATGTTGCGAGCGGAGAATATTGAAGTGATCGTTTTTCAAGATACACAAGAGCCTTTTACCCCTGATTCGATCTTTCCCAATAATTGGATAAGTACCTGTCCGTATTCAAAAAAGGTGTATACCTATCCCATGCGTAATGAAAATCGTGCGGCGGAGCGTAGGGAAGATGTCATAAATGCTATCCTAGAAAAATCAGGATATAAATTGGATCAAGGATTACTTCAATTCGAACAAAAAGAACTCTATCTTGAAGGGACAGGAAGTTTAGTCTTAGATAATATAAATCGCATTGCGTACGCGGCGATAAGTCCAAGAACCAATCAAGAGGTATTAGAGGCATGGGCCAAAAAAACAGAATACGATTTGGTCCCTTTTAAAGCTTACGGAAAAGAAGGAGAATTGATTTATCACACCAACGTAATGATGTGTGTCGCAGATGAATATGTCGTCATCTGTTTGGATTCTATTTATGATGTGGAAGAAAGAGAGTCGGTTATCGAGGCTTTGGAAGATAAAAGTCATAAGCAAATAATAGAAATTTCTACGGATCAAACAAATGAGTCTTTTGCAGGGAACATGTTACAATTACAAAGTAAAGATGGTCAAAAATGCCTGATCATGTCAAGTAGTGCGGAGCGATCCTTGACAGAAGAGCAAAGAAGCTTAATTACAAATCAATTCAATAATAAGATTATCGCACCTCCTATAAATATGATTGAGACCATAGGAGGGGGGAGCGCAAGGTGTATGATTGCGGAGGTGTTTGATGTTTGATTTTTTTGGCTTTCGCCGAATGGTAATGAACGAATCAAAAATACTCTTTTCCATTGATATCCAACCAGCCCTTCTTGCCGTTGGGTAGCTCTATTTTAGCAAAAAAGAAATTAAAATCTTCCGCGCTTTTATATTTGGCAGTTGTGTTTTGGGGGTAGTATCCGAAAAGTCCATCTTCCTTGTATTTAATAGGTTGATGTTAACCTTTTAGAAATATTTCTCCTTTAATACTCTGAAAATTATGTTGTTTTGTTTGTGGCTTTAAACATCGAGATTTTTTTATTAAAAATTAAGGTGATAGGTCGAATACGGTTTTGTTTCATATTGAATTGATGAACTAAAATAATACCATTCCTCCCTTAATATTTCACAGGATTCCATACATTTGGCGCAAATTCTAAATAGTGCTACGGAAGACAATAGCAAAACTAATTCTAAAACTTCACGGTTGGAAAATCGTGGGGGAAGTTCCGCCAGAAACCAAACGTTGTGTTCTAGTAGCTGGTCCACATACTTCTAATTGGGATTTCT
>JAHDCZ010000123.1 GCA_020629615.1 Saprospiraceae bacterium | reverse complement strand
TGGACTCAAACTTCTACATTTGGATTTACAGTATTCGGACTTGATCCGTGTGGACCTACATATGTAAACTATGTTGACAATGAAGTAGAGCAGGATTGTGATACACCGTACGAAAAAATAATCTATCGTACATGGAATGGTGAGGACGCGGCAGGAAATAGAGCACTTGAATGTATTCAAGCAATATATGTTTATAGAAATGATTTACTAGAAACCTTGGTTTGGCCTTCTGATTATGATGATTTAGATCAACCCTCATTGAGTTGTGTTCTTTATGGAACAACGGTTCCAGGAATTGATATTACAGGAGAGCCTACAGGGGATTTCTGTGCTCATGTTCAGATCGCTCCTCCAACGGATACAAAAATTGATATTTGTGAAAATACATATAAGATCATTAGACATTGGACAATACTAGATTGGTGTACTGGTATATTGCACGAGCATGATCAGATTATAAAGGTATTGGATAATTCTCTTGATATTATTTGTCCAAATGGACCAATAGCTATTGATGCTGATGATTATTCGTGTACCGGATCCTATGTTATGCCAGCCCCAACCGTGAACAATGAATGTTCTGGGTGGACATACGAAATTGCTGGAGTATTACTACCAGACTTAAATGGTAATCCAGAATTGGGAGAACCAAGAGATGAATTTGTGAACGGTAATACAGTAACTGGTTTACCATATGGAAATAGTTGGGTCATTTATACCGCGACAGATAACTGTGGAAACACGGATGAGTGTTCTGTGATGATGGTTGTGTCCGATAATTCACCACCGGTTGCTGTTTGTGATGAACAAACTGTAGTTGGAATTGGAGCTGACGGTTGGGGAGTAGTAAATGCAATCACTTTTGATGATGGTAGCTGGGACAACTGTGAAATTGACTATATGGATGTACGAAAAATGACAAACATTTGTCCTCAAACAGATACTAATTGGGGGCCAGATGTTAAATTCTGTTGTGATGAGGTTGGTCAAACGATTATGGTTGCCTTCAGAGTAACAGATATCCATGGTAATCAAAATACATGTATGGTAGAGGTAACAGTTCAAGACAAATTACCACCGTACACTTCTTTTTGTCCTGATGATGTGACTATTGATTGTGATGTAGACTATAGTGTATTGTCAGTGTTTGGATCTCCTACATTTGTGGATAATTGTTTAAATACTTCAGTTGATAGTACAGAAAATCATATGATCGATAATTGTGGTCGAGGTACAATAGTTCGTACATGGACATTTACCGATCACAACAATGGTTATAAAGCAAATTGTGAGCAAACGATTACAATTGAGAATTCATTTCCATTTGTTTCAGGAGATATTTCTTGGCCACTTGATTATGATGCCACTGGATGTAATACCAATTTAGATCCTGAAAATTTACCAGCACCATTTAACTATCCGGTTATAGATGATGATAAATGTAGTTTGGCAGCAGCAACTTATACTGATCAGTTATTTAGTTTTTCTGACGGGGCTTGTTTGAAAATATTGAGAACATGGACAGTAATAGATTGGTGTACATACAATTCAATTACGAATGAAGGACTATATCAGGATGTTCAAGTCATTAAATTGAATAATACTGTAGCTCCTACATTTACATCAACTTGTCAAGATACTGTTGTATGTCATTACAATGAAGGGTGCTTAGGTGAAGCCACATTATCAGTTACTGCAACAGATGATTGTACATCTGCCGACGAATTAATGTATTGGTATGAAATAGACATCGACAATACAGGGGATTTCAATTTTGAGGTAACAGGTTCTGGAAACACTGTCACCAGAACATATTCTCAAGGGACGCATTACATCAGATGGTATGTAGAAGATCGTTGTGGAAATGTTGAGTCCTGTGATTACTTGTTTACAATTCAGGACTGTAAAAAGCCTACACCTTATTGCTTGTCTTCCGTCACATCGGTAGTGATGAACAATAATGGTATGCTTGAAATTTGGGCATCAGATTTTGATTTTGGAAGTTTTGATAACTGTACACCACAAGAAGATCTATTATTATCTTTCTCTTCTAATACAGCAGAGACTAATGCAGTCTTCACTTGTAATGATATCCAAGATGGTCAATCTCAATACATTCCGTTGGAATTATGGGTGACTGATGAGGCTGGAAACCAAGATTATTGTTCTATAGCGATCATACTTCAAGATAATGAAGGTGATGCTTGTCAAGATCAAGCAGGTAATGTTAGTTCGATTGCTGGTCGAGTGATAACAGAATCAAACGAAAAGCTAGAAGATTTGGAAGTTCAAATTAATAGTAATATACCTGGTTTCCCAAATACAACGACAACTGATACAGATGGTGAATATAGTTTTAATAATCTTTTGAAAAACAACACCTATTATATTAGTACTGAGAAAAATGATGATCCGTTAAATGGAGTATCTACGCTTGATTTAGTATTGATTCAAAAGCATATTCTTTTACTTCAGGATCTTGGTTCTCCATATAAAATTATTGCAGCTGATGCCAATGATGATGGCACTGTAAGTGCAGTTGATTTGGTACATATCCGTAAGCTACTTTTAGGTATTACACTTGAATTCCCGAACGGTCAGGAATCATGGAGATTTGTTGATGAAAACTACTCATTCAGTAATCCTGCAAATCCATTCCCTTATGACGAGGTAATCGATTTTGTAAATCTGAATCAGAATATGAGTAATCAAAATTTTGTAGCGATTAAAATTGCTGATGTAAATGGTACTGCTGTTGCAAATAATTTAAGTGCCAATACTGTTGAGTCAAGAAACGGGGAGTACCTTGATTTTGTGATAGAAAATCACAAGGTAACTTCAGGCCAAGAATTTACTATTCCAGTCTATGCTTCAAATTTTAACGAGCTTGTTGGATATCAGTTTAGTATTGATTTTGATCCGGCTTTCGCCGAATTTAATCAGGCGATTCCTGGAGCTTTAGAAATTACTGAAGCGAACTTTGGACATGCTTATCTTCAGGACGGTGTCATCACTACGAGTTGGAATACAACAAAAGCTTCTAATATTGATGACGACGAAGTCTTATTTGAGTTGAGCTTTACAGCCAAAGAGTCATTCGAAACCAAAAACTTCATTGACTTTGGAGCCAATAAAATTTCATCAGAAGCTTATAACGAAGATTTAGAAATCCTTGATGTTAGATTGTTGTACCGAGATTTGGATGGTATCATCAGTGGTACTTTTGAATTATTACAAAACGTACCAAACCCATTCTCAAATACAACTACCATTGAGTATAAAATGCCGGATGCGGATAATGTTACTTTGACAGTTTATGATGTTGCTGGTAAAGTATTACATGTATCGCAGCACAAAGCAGAAGCAGGATTAAACCAAATTGAATTGGGTAAATCGGAGTTGAATGCTACTGGCGTTATGTACTATCAAATCGCAACAAGTAAAAACACTGCGACCAAAAAGATGATAGGATTATAATAAAGTAAAAAACCTACTGAAAATAGAAAAGGCCTCTGAATCTCTCGGAGGCCTTTTTTCGTTTTGTATTGATAGCTTTATTCTTTAATCAAAAGATTGATTTTCAATAGAACATTTATGCACAAGTTCTTGATACTCTTCTGGCGATAAACCATCTAAGCAAAAATCAATAGGATTAATGGCTTTCCCATTGTAATGAACTTCATAATGACAATGCGGAGCTGTTGAGGCACCAGTACTTCCAACCGTTCCGATTTTCTGTCCACGACTCACTTTTTCTCCTTTTTTCACATCGACAGATTTCATGTGGGCATATAAAGTTTTATAGCCATATCCATGATCTATTGTTACATTGACGCCATACCCACTATTTCTTTTTTCTACTCTCGTCACTTTGCCATCACCTGTTGCTTGAATCGCTGTTCCACTAGGAGCCGTAAAGTCAATGCCCTTGTGAAATTTCTTTACTTTATGAATAGGGTGGATTCTGTATCCGTAACCTGATAAGTATCCTATTTTTCGTTTTAACTTATCTTCTTGAACCGGTTTTATGGAAGGAATAGAACTCAATCTTTTCTCTCTTGCAATAGCCAAGTTTAATATAGTATCCAATGAAAGCTTTTGTAATTCAACCTTTCTTTCCAATTTATCTGCTTGCTCCAATGATTTTTCAATGTCTCGACCACTTTCAAAATTATCCAAATATGGATACCGATCCGAACCCCCAATACCACCTTCCCAAACAGAATTATCCATAGGACTCATTCCAAAAATGATTCGGTGAACCTCCTTATCTTTTTCATGTAGAAGTTCTAAATCTTCAGAAAGAGTTGAAATTTTTTCATTGATATCTCCAAAATAAAATTGAAGCTGGCTTAGCTCTCTATTGAGCGATTGTTCCTTGGGTGAAGGAAAATATTGGTAGGAGACATACATCATGACTGCTGCCAATAACAAAGAGGACGATACGAATCCAAACATTCGTACCAATTGTTCTTTCGGGTTTCTTTTCAGCTTTTCATACTGCAAAGTCCTCGGGTTGTAGACGTATTTTTCTTTTCTCATCACTTGCTGTTCTTGGAGATAATAATGTACTTTTGTACGGCGAAATACGTATGCCATGGGATAATGGCTCGCCAAATTTAACAGTCTTGGTGCGGATATCAAAAAATTCTCTTAACAAATTGAACTTTTTTATATATCTCAGTTTATTATAGATAATTAACTGATAATTAGTTTACTACAAATTGTTAAATAAAAATACGAAGAGTTTTTGCTCTAAAAATATATGGTATTTTTCACATTAATTAAATGTGATATATATAGTTAATTGATAAGACCGTTATGCAGGCTAAAGAAATAAGACAGCAGTTTTTCGATTTTTTTGAATCCAAAGGACATAAGATTGTGCCTTCGGCTCCTATCGTGGTAAAAAACGACCCTACACTTATGTTTAATAATGCGGGGATGAATCAATTCAAGGATTTATTCTTGGGCAATAAAGCAATTACTTCTCCACGTATTGCCGATACTCAAAAGTGTTTACGTGTTTCTGGTAAACACAATGACTTAGAAGAAGTAGGGATCGATTCTTACCATCATACGATGTTTGAGATGCTTGGAAATTGGTCGTTCGGAGATTATTTTAAAAGGGAAGCCATTGAATGGGCCTGGGAATTGTTAACTGAAGTCTATAAATTGGATCCCAATCGATTGTATGTTTCAGTTTTCGAAGGTGATAAAGAAGATGGATTAGAAGCAGATGAAGAGGCTGCCCAACTTTGGAAAAAACTAGTCCCGGACGATCGTATTCTATATTTTGATCGTAAGGATAATTTTTGGGAAATGGGTGCAACAGGTCCCTGTGGTCCTTGTAGTGAAATTCACATCGATCTCAGACCGGATAACGAACGCCTTCTGACCAATGGAGCTGAACTAGTCAATCAAGACCATCCTCTAGTAATTGAAATATGGAATTTGGTATTCATTCAATTTAATCGTAAAGCAGATGGCTCCCTAGAAACTCTACCTGCAAAACATGTAGATACAGGAATGGGTTTTGAAAGACTAGCGATGGCTATTCAAGGAAAATTTTCTAATTATGATACAGATGTTTTTTCTCCTTTCGTTCAATTGATTGAAAAATCAACCGGAATAAAATACACTGGTAGTTACGCACTTGATGCAAAATCTGATATTGCAATGCGTGTAGTTTCTGATCATCTAAGAGCTGTAAGTTTTACTATCGCCGATGGTGAAATGCCTAGTAATACTGGAGCAGGTTATGTCATCAGAAGAATTTTAAGACGAGCTGTACGCTATTATTACTCCTTCTTGAATCGAAAAGAACCATTGCTTCATTCAATGGTGGAATTACTTGCAAATACTTTTAAGGAAGTTTTTCCCGAATTGGAAGCACAAAAGGATTTTGTTTCTAAGGTAATTTTAGAAGAAGAAAAATCATTCTTAAAAACCTTGGAAGGTGGTCTGAAACGTCTGGATACTGTTGAGATTCAAAACAATATTTTGGATGGTAAAACAGCTTTTGAATTGTATGACACCTATGGTTTTCCAATCGATCTGACAAGATTGGTTGCGAGTGAAAAATCATGGACGATAGACGAAGAAGGATTTAAAGCAGCGTTACAAGAGCAAAAAGACCGTGGAAGACAAGATGCTTCGCGCTCTGAAGGAGATTGGCAGATATTATTAGATCAAAAAGATGTTCGTTTTGAAGGCTACGATCAACATTCCCTTACGGATATAAAGGTCATAAAATATAGAACTGTTCTTCAAAAAGAAAAAGAGATCAAACAGCTTGTAGTGAATCAAACTCCTTTCTATCCTGAAGGCGGTGGACAAGTAGGTGATACCGGAATCATGCGTTTTGCTGAAGAAGAAATAAAAGTCATCAACACTCTAAAGGAGAACGATTTGATTATTCATGAAGTCAATAAATTCCCTTCAGATTTATCGACAACTGGAACAGCAGAAATTCATTCAAGAAGAAGGGCATTAATCGAAAATAATCATAGTGCAACCCATTTATTGCATGCTGCTTTACGCGAAGTTTTAGGGACTCATGTTCAGCAAAAGGGTTCTTTAGTGAAAGATACTGCCTTGCGTTTTGACTTTTCTCACTTTCAAAAAATGACTTCCGAAGAAATTCGAAAAATAGAAGCAAGAGTAAACAGTAAGATTAGAGAAAATATCATGCTTCAAGAAGATAGAAAAATTTCTATCGATGAGGCAAAGTCCAGAGGAGCCATGATGCTTTTTGGTGAAAAATACGGTGATGAAGTAAGAATGATCACATTTGATAAAGAATTTTCTGTAGAGTTATGCGGGGGATGTCATGTTTCTCATACGGGAAAGTTGGGCTTTTTCAAAATAATTTCTGAAACAGGGATCGCAGCAGGTGTGCGACGTATCGAAGCCATCACTGCTAAGGGTGCCGAAGATTATATTTTTAATCAAGTAGACGAACTGCATTCAGTTAAATCTCTTTTTAAAAATCCTGATGCTTTACAAAAGAATGTTCTCGATCTTCAAAACGAAAACAAGGAGCTTAAAAAGCAAATCGAAAAATTAATGGCCCTAAAAGCTGCATCACTCAAATCGGATTTAATTACAAGTAAAGAAGTGGTGGATGGAATAAATTTAATTTCCAAGGTCATTGATATTTCCGATTCTAAGGCTGCTAAAACATTGGCATATAATATCGAAAAAGAAATAGGAAATGCGGTTGTACTTTTTGGACTGCAGTCCAAAGGAAAACCTCAGTTGATGTTAACCATTTCCGAAACACTCGTCAAAGAAAAAGATTTACATGCAGGAAATCTGATCCGCAACTTGGCAAAACATATTAATGGTGGGGGAGGAGGACAAGCTTTCTTTGCATCAGCTGGAGGAAGTGATGCTTCTGGTTTAGAGGCGGCTGTAGCCGAAATTAAAAATTTGATTTAAATATATATATACCATGATCCTATTCCGTCTGATAGTCATTGCTCTGCTTTTTATCTTTTCTTGTAATAACACAGCACCTTCAAAGCTGAACAACAAGAAAGACCAAGTAATGAAAAACGATATTGCCAAATCGACCTTACCTATCTGTAATGAGGATCGAGCAACTACAGGCACCATCACAAATGAAGAAGGAAAAATTATTAAACTCATAGGAACATTCTATATCGCTGTCGGTGATTCCAAAAGATACCACCCTTGTAATTTGCCAGCTTCTTTTCAAGAAGAAAATAGAACAGTCAAATTCTCAGGACAAATTAAAGAAATTAAAGATCATGAAAGACTGGCTGGCACACCGTTTATGTTAACGGCGGTTGAGTGATCTTTTCTCTTGGCCATAAATAAGTAACCATCAAGATTCCTAAGATGTAAATTAGAATTTTGCTTAAGTAACTCAAATCCTTTTTATACCAATATTTATTCATTGGATTTGTCGTGGTACATGTGATCGATTCTACATAGTAAAATTCTCTATTGGGAGATATGCTTTTTTCACTGGAGAAATAAACATTTTCAACGAAGATGTTATTTGAGTATGGAGTGGATATGCTTCCATTGATGCATGACAATTCTTCAATACAATCATGAAACAAAATGCCGCTGAAAATTAGCATTAGACCACTAATTATAAAAATTCCAAAGTTTCGACCAATAGAAATTTTTCGGTAGTCCTCAGGGCTTAATTCTCGTTGAAAAAAAATATTTCCCGTAGCGATACCATACAACCAAATCAATATTAAGAATAGTGGAGAGGAATCTCTTGCGATTCTACTAAAAGTCGGCCAATCTGGATTGATCGCAA
>JAHDCZ010000122.1 GCA_020629615.1 Saprospiraceae bacterium | reverse complement strand
AAAGAGTAATCTCATATTTTCATCTTCTTAGAACGTGAATATAAAGTAACTACTCTGTTGTGTAGTATTTATGTTGCACCGTTTAACAATAAAGACGCTTTTAGTTAGGAATTTGTCACCAAAAAGAACTAAAAACACTTTACCCTTGTCTAGAATTGACTTAATATCATGTTGTTAATTCCTTTACATGTCATTGAAACTTAACTCTTCAGATTTTTTCAGTCCTTAGCAATGTTATGAATTTCGAAAAGAACTTCGATCTGAATTACAAGCACTTACAAACATTTTAAAATACGTTTTTAATTCACTTCAAAACTTCTTCCTTAGTTAAAAGCTTTTGATAGCCAATAAGGACAAACCATCAGATGAGGGCATCATGCTTAGTTTCAATTTAGTATCCTCCAAACGATGGATTTTAGGAATGATGTGACCCACTAAAACCCCGATACCCAGACCTGTAATTAGATCACTAGGAAAATGTTTTCCTGCATTATACCTCAAATAAGCCGTGATGCCAGGAAGTATTATTGCCGGTGTCCACCACAACCATTTCATTTGGCTATCCGGATAGAGATCATTGAGTACTGTGGCGGTAAAAAATGAGAGTGCTGATACATGTGAGGTATGACCTGAGTAAAATGAACGTTTGGCAGATTCTTCCATTTTCAGATCTATTGAAACCGCTGGATTATAAGTAAATGGTCGATTTCGGCGAACTATTGATTTTATAACTGAGGTTAAAGCAGTATTGACCATAATTGTTTCAAGATATAGGAATCCTATTTCTTTCCATTCTTCACGAGCTTGAATAGACAACATCAAGCCAATAGGAAGTGCCAACATACCATCTCTAAAATAATCACTAACTTTTGCTGAATTCAAATTATATCGATAGATAGCTGGACGATCAAATTCATTTATTTGTGAAGGATTTAACAGATTGATTTCGGTCTGATTCAAACCGACGAAATCACGGCTGATCCATTGTTCTAGACCCAAACCCAATACACTCGATCCGAAAATTATTCCATCTTTTTTCCAATCCAATTGGTAGATTTTCTCTCCTTGTCCAAATATACTTGCAGAATAGCAGATGAGAAAAACGATCAAATAAGATTTGAAATTCATGTCTAAGAAAATATTTGCAACATATTGCCAATCAGATTGGTATTGTAAATAGTCAATCCATTGGACGCATTTCCATTTAGACCATTTCCATTCAATTCAAACCTTGCGCCGTGCGCCGTACAGTACCATTCATTGCTTTGATAAATGATCTGATTCAATCCTTCGTGGCTACAAGTTTGTGTCGCAGCAACATAATCTCCATTGATTGCACGTGCTACGACAACTCCCTCAAAGATGACATATCCACCATCCGCATTTAAAGCGGAATACTCTGGGTTTTCCAAATCCAATGTAAAATCAATCGGTCCAGTAGGTTTAAACGTTTCATCTCGTCGACAGCCACCTAGACAAGTTGAAGTGAGTACAAATGCAGCGCCGAGCCCTAATTTTTCTAAAAATTCTTTTCTGTTCATAAGGTATCTTTTTTAAGCTAGACGAATCTTAAAAATATATTAGTATGTTTTTATTAATAAAATTTTCATACGAATCATTTAAGCCTTCAGCTTGACAAATTTTTTCGCATTCAAATCGGCTTTTGCTCTTTTGAGAGCAATTTTGTTTTTTAACCAATCGGGGTAATTACTATCATCTTCAGCATCGAAAACTTGAACTCTATTTTCTGGGTCTGGTTTGATCAAATCCTCCTGGCGACAACCAAGAATTATGGCCGCTGTTTGAACACCAGAGTACGCCGATCCTGCCACACCATGAGCCATGATACTCGCTCCACATAAATACAAATCTTCGATTTCAGTCTTTGCTTTGTAAGAAAATGGACCGGTTTGCTTAAAAGTTTTTGCAGTACCATACACAGAGCCCTCGGTAGAGTTGATGTAGTACTCGTTGGTTATAGGTGAGCCCAGTTCACGTTGGACAATATGATCCGAAATACCCGGAACAACTTTTTCAACCGTCTTAATCAAGCGTTGAGAAAGATGTTCTTTAAACTGAAGGTATTTTTCTGATCGGGGATTCGTTTCATTTTCAAATGCTCGGAAAGCTTCATAGCTGATGAAGGTGATCACTTCCAAAGTGTGATGTCGCCCATCATAACTCGGCGGATCTTTTAAAGTAGTGCAACTGACAAAAGCAGATGGAAACAAGCTTTCATTACTTAAATCTGGACTCATCATATCTTCAAAAAACTCATCCATGGATTTATTCGGCATAAGCCAAATATTTCCAGAATCCAATCCCGCTTTTCGGACATCCATATCAACGGTCAAGAATAGCATTAATGAGGTAACAGAATATTTTGTTTTAGCAAGTCGCTCTCTCAATTTTTGACTTACATTTTCATTGCCAATCAATTGATTGTATGTAATGCCGGGATCAGCATTTGAAATGATTCGATTCGCTTTGATGACTTGTCCATTTTCAAGTCGAACACCCGTCGCTCTCTTTTTGTCGTTTCCTTCTAGTAATATTTTCTCAACGCTTGTTTTAGTTTGTAGGACTCCGCCATGAGATTTGAATGCATTTGTCATGGCTTTTACGATTGCTCCACCACCACCTAAGGGGTAGTATCCTCCGTTGAAATAATGCGACATGAGTGCACAGTGTAATGGGAAGCTTGCTTGTTTTGGAGGAAGCCCATGATCCCCACATTGAACATTTAAAATTTGTTTGAGGAGAGGGTCTTTTATGTGCCAATCGATCACTTGACGTAGACTAAATAGTCCGTATTTTCCCATGTGCCTTGTTCGCCACGGTATGGTGACATGATCCCAAAATCCATTCATCTTTGGGATTAAAAAAAGTTCATAACTGACTTGTTGGACAAGCTTGAGATATTTTTTTATGTTCTTTTTCTCCTTAGGAAATCGTTTGCTTAAAGAAGTGATCAAATCATCGATGTTTGAAGGAAAATCAATTTTTTCATCGTTTACCCAGCAATGCTCATAGCCATCCTTATTCATTTGAAAAAAGGAAATATCATTTCCAATACCCAAGCCTTCATATAGTTCTGCCGTAGATTCTCCAGGGCCAACATTACCGACATAATGTACTCCTGGGGTAAATCTAAATCCGTTTAAATAGAAACTATGACACCAACCACCTGGCACATCGTGTTGTTCCAGAATAAGTACTTTTTGCCCTGCACGGGCGAGGCATATACCAGCACCCAAACCGCCCATTCCTGATCCGACTATCACTGTGTCGTAATTTACTTCTTCTGATTGAGATTTGATTTTGTTTTCAGACATGCTGATGCTATTACTTTTTTGCGACTCGGGGTCGAAAAGGAACAAAGTAAAAATAATAATACAGAATATAGCTAAAGTTGTATACGAAGTTTATTAAAATGGATAGGGGATGCCTTCGTCCGGAATGACAAAATTTGAAGCTTGAATTCCATGTTTAACAAGCGCTTTTCTCAGATCACCTTCTGCTTGACCCTGACCGTCACCAGCCAACGGGAAAGTTCCAAAATGACAAGCCATGGATTGAGGACTATTTAGATCTTTGTGGATTTGTACGGCCTCTTCTGGATTAATATGCACAAGCTTCATAAACCATCTTGGGAGATAAGCACCAATTGGAATCAAGGCAAGATCGATTTTGATTTGTTGTCCGATAGATTTAAATATTTGAGATTCATAAGCAGTGTCACCTGTGTAGTATACTGTTTTGTTACCCTTAATAAGAAAACCACACCAAAGTGTTTTGGCTCGATCAAACATGCCTCGCGCACCATAATGAATAGCCGGTGTGCCAGTTATGATAAGATCTCCATACCTCTGCGATTCATGCCAATCAATTTCTTGGATTTTAGAATGATTTCTGAGTGCCTTCATTCGGCTTACTCCTAATGGGACAATAATCGTTGGGTCATACTCTTCAATCAATCTTTTAATGGTAGGGATATCCAAATGATCATAATGATTGTGGCTGATCAGTACAAGGTCAATGGGTGGAAGAAAATCAAATGGAATGCCGGGTGGTCTTTGTCGTTGAGGACCAGCAAAAGGAACTGGACTGCAATACTCTGACCATACAGGATCAATCAATATATTTAAACCATTCATCTGAATTAAGAAACTAGAATGGTTAATATGATAAATTCGATTGGTTTCTTTAGGAAGCCTTGTTATTTGTTCATTATGAGCATAGCTTTCATAATTTTTTATCCAAAATGGAGGACGCATGGTCCACATTAATTTGATAATTTCCTTGTAACCGTTGATTTTATGTCCCTGTGGTAAAAAGAATTTTCTTCCACTAAAATGATCTGATTTTGGGCCATGATATCCTGGTTCGGATAAATACCAACCTACAAAAATTATAAGCAAAAAAAATAGTAAGGGTAATAGCAAAAAATATATCACTTCGAGCAAAAAGTATTACTAAAGCATTCGCGTCAAGCGAATAAAATGAAAAAATTATTTAATCTCAATAAGCATTTTTTTCATAGGTTTACGCACTTTCTTTAAAGGTGCAAGCCAGTCTTTTTCCGAATCTTTATAACCGATCGGTAGCATCGCACAACTACGTAATCCCATGTCTTTTAATCCTAAAATTTCATCGACGGCAGCAGGGTCGAATCCCTCCATTGGTGTACTGTCTAACCCTTCGGCATATGCTTGTGTCATCGCAGACATCAACGCGATATAGGCTTGCTTAGAAGCATGTTGAAAGTTTTTTTCTGGATCCGCTTGTGGCATCGTAGCGAGCAACTGCTTCCTATAGTTTTCCCAGCCCTCATTCGTAAAACCTCTAACTTCGTTGGTTAAGTCAAACATGTAGTTGATTCGATCTTCGGTATAGGTGTCCCAAGCCGCGAAAACCAGCAGATGTGAACAGTCGCTCACCTGTGGTTGATTCCAAGAAACTTCTTTGATTTTGTCTTTTATTTCTTGATTAGTGACCGAGATAATTTTAAAAGGTTGTAATCCACTTGAAGTGGGTGTCAAGCGAATCGCTTCAAGTATTCTATCGATTTTATCTTGTGGAATAGATTTTCCATTCATTGCTTTACAAGCGTATCGTTCATTGAGAAGGGTAATAAAATCTGAATTCGTCATATTGTAATCTTAAAGGAATGTTTTAAATAGTAAAGGGTATATTTTAAACGTATAGGAGTCTAAGAAGTTTAGTTAGAACTTGTTTCTAAATAAAATGATAACATTCGCGTAAGCAAAAAAGCTAAAAAAAGCCAGTAAGAAAATCCTACTGGCTTCAAGTTTTTTTAAGCTCATGAATTAATCATACCATCAATAATATCATTGAGCGTTTTACTTGGACGCATCGCTGCGTAGGTTTTATCCGTATCCGTAAAGTAGTATCCTTCGATGTTGACACTATCTCCTTGCACGGCGATCAGTTCTTGATTAATTTGTTCTTCATTGCTCGCTAATGCATCAGCCACAGTTTTAAATTCTGCTGCTAAAGCAGGGTTCTTTGTTTGAGAGGCTAAAGCCTGTGCCCAATAAAGTGCGACATAATAATGACTCCCTCTGTTATCGTGTTCGTTTACTTTTCGAGATGGCGCCTTATTGTTTTGCAAGTATGCTTCGGTCGCTTTGTCTAAAGCCTCACCCATAATAATAGCCGCCTCATTGTCATACTTCGTACCTAGGTGATCCAAAGAAACTGCCAATGCCAAAAATTCTCCAAGTGAATCCCATCGAAGATGATTTTCTTCGAGTAATTGTTGAATATGTTTAGGTGCTGATCCACCCGCGCCAGTCTCAAACAAACCTCCGCCATTCATCAAAGGGACAATGGACAACATCTTGGCGCTCGTACCCAGCTCTAATATAGGAAAGAGGTCAGTGTTGTAATCCCTCAACACATTCCCTGTGACAGAAATTGTATCCTCACCATTTTTGATTCTCACTAAAGAAACTCTAGTTGCTGCCTGTGGAGAAAGAATCTGAATGTTTAACCCATTTGTGTCGTGATGGGGTAGGTAGGTTTTAACTTTTTTAATCAACTCGGCATCGTGTGCTCTGTTTTCGTCCAACCAAAAAATAATAGGTGTCGAAGAAGATCGAGCTCGATTCACTGCCAGTTTAACCCAGTCTTGTATCGGTGCATCTTTTACCTGGCACATTCTCCAAATGTCGCCTTCCTCTACCTCATGTGACATTAAGGTATTTCCATCTGCATCGATTACTTTTACCGTTCCTGCTGACGAAATTTCAAAGGTCTTGTCATGCGAACCGTACTCTTCTGCTTTTTGTGCCATTAATCCAACATTGGGGATGGTACCCATTGTCGTCGGATCAAAGGCTCCATTTTCTTTGCAGAAGTCAATTGTTTCTTGATAGATCCCGGCATAACTACTGTCCGGAATGACGGCTTTGGTATCTTGCTGATTCCCATCTTTATTCCACATCTGTCCAGAAGTCCTAATCATGGCAGGCATAGATGCATCAATAATGACATCACTTGGGACATGAAGATTGGTAATGCCCTTATCTGAGTTAACCATTGCCAGATCTGGATTGTTATCATAACAATTTTGTATGGCTGCTTCCACTGCCGCTTTTTTATCTGCGGGTAAATCGTTTAACTTCGAGAGGAGATCTCCAAATCCGTTCCGGACATTCACACCAATATTTTCTAACTCTTCTCCAAATTGGTCGAAAACTGGCTTGAAGAATACTTGTACGGCATGTCCAAAAATAATGGGATCCGATACCTTCATCATCGTTGCTTTCATGTGAAGGGAAAACAAGATTCCTTGTTCCTTTGCGTCTTTCACTTGCTCCGCTAAAAAGGATAGTAATGCTTTTTTACTCATGAAGGTACCATCGATAATCTCTCCTTTTTGAAGAGAAAGCCCGTCCTTTAGAATAGTCTCTTGACCATTTTTATCCGTATGTATAATTTTTACTGTGGTAGCAGATTCCAGTGTCAGGGATTGCTCATTGGATTTAAAATCTCCGCCAGACATGGTTGCAACATGAGATTTAGAGTCAGCGCTCCAAGCGCCCATTCGGTGTGGGTTGACCTTTGCAAATGCCTTTACAGGTTTTGGGGCTCTTCGATCAGAATTGCCTTCACGTAATACAGGGTTTACCGCGCTACCCTTTACTTTATTGTAGCGTGCAAGGATGTCTTTGTCCTTATCGTTTTCGATTTCTTCTGGAAAATCTGGAATAGCATATCCTTTGCCTTGTAATTCTTTTATGACTGCTTTGAGTTGAGGAACAGAGGCAGAAATATTCGGGAGTTTAATGATATTCGCTTCTGGCTTCTTGGCTAAGTCTCCTAAATAGGCAAGATCATCGCTCACACGTTGCTCATCTGTCAGATAATCAGGAAATACGGCCAATACTCTCCCCGCAAGAGAAATGTCTTTGGTTTCCAACTCGATTCCGGCTTTAGAAGTAAAAGCTTCAACGATAGGTAAGAAAGAATGCGTCGCTAAATATGGCGCCTCGTCCGTTATGGTATAAATGATTTTGCTCATGGGTAAATATCATTAATGAATTGAATAATGTATTTCTTAGGGCAGCAAAAATAATTAAATCGTTGAGAATGAGGGTATGGATTGGCGGTGTATTCGACAGGATTTCTAATTACTGTAATTTGCTTGAAATTGTATGAAAATTACCAAACAATGAATAACGTAATGTTGTTGTAATGAATGTAACTTTGATTTATGCTCAGTAAAGGCATTGTATTTATTCTTTTAGCAACGCTCTCTTTTAGCATTATGAATGCGATGGCCAAGGATTTGATGGAAATGCACTCCATGCAAGTTGTTTTTTTCAGAGCCTTCGGATCGTTTGTATTTATTTTTCCTTACATGTTGTATCATCGAATTCCTGTTTTGGGCACTCATCGAAAATGGCTTTTAGCCCGAGCGGTGGTGGGATTAATATCTCTATCTTGTTTTTTTATGGCTTTACAAACTATGCCATTAGGATCTGCCATATCCATTCGGTATTTAGGACCTATTTTTGGTGCGATCCTCGCTTTTTACTTTCTTAAAGAGCGGATTAACACATGGCAATGGTTTAGTTTCTTGGTGGCGTTTTTGGGAGTACTCTTGTTAAAAGGATTTGATTTTAGAATTGACATAATTAGCTTTTGGCTTGTCATTATCTCTGCTTTTTTTGTAGGAGTTATATTTAATCTATTGCGTTACTTGGGAGATAAAGAACACCACATGACCATCATTAATTATTTCATGGTCATCAGTATGATTGCCGGATTATTTTTTGTGGGATCGTGGAGGATGCCTTTGACAGGCGAATGGGTATCCGTTATCGGGATTGGTATTTTTGGATTGATTGGTCAAATTTTTATGACTCGAGCATTTCAAACGGAGGAAACTAGCGTACTAGCACCCTTCAAATATATGGAACTCGTCTATGCGATGGTGATGGGATATTTTATGTTTGGAGAGACCTATCATCTA
>JAHDCZ010000121.1 GCA_020629615.1 Saprospiraceae bacterium | reverse complement strand
ACACAAACCGTAAAGGGTACTGTTCTTGATGGTGATTCTGAATTGCCATTGATTGGTGCAACAGTCCAATTGATTTCGGCCGAAATGGCTTTGGGAACAACGACTGATGTCGATGGTAGCTTTACTCTTGAAAATATACCCGTAGGCCGACAAAACTTTTTGGTTTCTTACTTGGGTTATGAAGATGGTACACTGACTAATGTTTTAATTAGTGCAGGAAAAGAAGTTATCCTCGAGGTGAAATTACAAGAAGCATTTAACCAGTTGGAAGAAGTGGTGATTACTGCCGAAACCAGTAAAGATCGAAGTATCAATGAGATGGCTGCAATAAGTGCAAGGCAATTTTCTTTGGAGGAAGTGACGAGGTATAGTGGAGGAAGAAATGACGTGTCTCGATTGGTGAGCAATTATGCTGGGGTTAGTACTGCCAATGATTCAAGAAATGATATTGTTATTCGAGGAAACTCGCCCACTGGAGTACTATGGCGCCTTGAAGGAGTTCCTATTCCAAATCCCAACCATTTTTCAACGCTTGGGACAACAGGAGGGCCAGTAAGTGCCATCAATACCAATTTGTTAAAGAACTCAGATTTTTTAACAAGTGCCTTCCCAGCAGAGTATGGCAATGCCTTGTCAGGAACCTTTGATCTAGGATTTCGTAAGGGCAATACCGATAACTATGAGTATACTTTTCAGTTAGCGGCATTTTCTGGGTTGGAAGCCATGGTGGAAGGTCCTTTGAATAAAAGTAACAATGGTTCTTTTGTCATTAGTTACAGAAACAGCTTTGTTGCTTTGGCAAATGCCGCTGGGCTTGATATCGGAACTAATGCTACTCCCAATTATCGTGACCTTTCCTTTAAACTAGATTTTGGTCAATCCAAATTTGGTAACTTTTCTCTGTTTGGAATTGGTGGAACTAGTGATATTGAATTTTTGGCTAGAGAAATCGATGAGTCTGATTTATTCGCTGAAAGTGATGCTGATAGTAAAGCAGAATCCCGATTGGGTATCATAGGATTGAAACACAACAAGCTCCTTGGAGAAAACAGTTACATTAGAACGGTTTTATCAGGCACAATGTTCCAAAATAAGTTCAGCACTGAAAGATACTTTGACCAAGAGTTTACGGATAAAATAAAATATATAGATGTTGATGATCAGACGTTAACACAGACCTTATCGAGTTTTATAAATATTAAGCATGATTCCAAATTAACATCAAGAGTAGGGTTTAATTTAGAAAGAAAACACTTAAAAGCATTCGGCGAAGACCGAGAAGGAAATCCGGATAATGATGGGGACGGATTTCCAGACTTTTGGACCTTCAGAGATATCGACGATGATCTCTATATTTTTGAGGCTTATGTTCATAACAAATATCGATTGTCCGAAAAAGGAACCTTTCATCTTGGACTGCATTCGCAATTTTTGAGTAGAAATCAATCGATGGTGCTGGAACCACGTCTGGCTTATATTCATCAAATAGGTGAGCGACAAAGTCTAAATTTTGGTTATGGATTGCATAGTCAAACCCAGCCTTTACCAGTATTCTTTTATGTATCTCCTGATCAAAATGGAGAATTTAAAACATTAAATGATCAATTAGATTTTACTCGAGCTCATCACATGGTGATTGGCTATGAGAACCGCTTGAGAAAGGATTGGAGGCTTAAGGCCGAAGTTTATTATCAACATTTATTTGATGTGCCCGTTGACAGAGGAAGTTCGAGTTTTTCTATTTTAAATGCTGGAGCAGATTTTGTGTTCCCTGATGTCGGGCAATTGGAAAATAAAGGGACAGGTAGAAATTATGGCTTAGAATTAACTCTTGAAAAATACTTTAGTAAGGGTTATTATGGTCTCTTGACGGGTTCTCTTTTTGAGTCTAAATATACTGCCAGTGATGGAGTAGAAAGAAATACCGCTTTTAATAATAAATATGTTTTTAATCTTCTGGGAGGAAAAGAGTTTAAGTTTGGAAAACAAGGTAAAAATGCCTTTACTTTAGATATGAAATTGACCAATGCTGGAGGAAGGTATTATACACCCGTTGATTTGGAAAAATCAATGGTTTATCAAACACAAGTCCTGCAGAATGATCGACGATTTTCAGAGCAATATAGTCCTTACTTTCGATTGGATTTTAAGATCGGATGTCGTTTAAATAGTGGGAAAAGAAAATTTTCGCAACAATTCTTTTTAGATTTTCAAAACATAACCAATAAGCAAAATGTCTTTGTAAATAGATACAATAGACAAACCAATTCGGTAAATACAGTGTACCAAACAGGATTTTTTCCTGACTTATTATATCGAATACAATTTTAAGAAAGAAGTACTTTATTCCTACTTTTAAGGATGATGCGTACTAGAGAAGAGATACTCGGTTTTAGTGATAAATGGATGATGGTATTCGGAATTCCATTTGTTGCCTTGATGGTGAATGCAATTTTATTTGGGAAAATGGCTGTGAAAAATCCTACTGCTTATTTTGGTTCTTGTCAAATAGTCGCTTTAGTTTACACCGCATCATTTTGGTTCATATTTAGAGAATTGCATTTTCAGTTTGTAAGAAGATTCCAAAACGTGTTGAAGCCGGCAACACGATATTTAATCATGGTACCGTCAATTCTGGTGGTTTATTTCTTGATGAAGATCTTCTTCGATATGACCTTGGATAAAGCGTTTTTTGATAAAATACCTCACGAATTTAAGCCAAACCCAATCGTCGAAGTGATCTCTTCATTATTGTTTTTGTCCTTGGTCATTACAATTTACGAAAGCATTTTTTTTAGCAAAATGGCTAAGCGTTTGAGTGTCGAAAAAGAACTATTGCAAAAAGAAAATATAAAATCCCAATTAGAAGGATTGAAGAATCAAGTGAATCCTCATTTTTTATTTAACAGCTTGAACACACTATCGTACATCATTCCTGAAGACTCTGATCGAGCCGTTGGTTTTGTCCAGCGCTTATCGAGAGTCTATCGTTATATTTTAGAAATCAGGGATAAAAAATTAATCCCTTTGCGGGAAGAGATGGATTACCTCGATTCTTATACCTATTTGATTAAGGAGCGGTTTGGGGATAATATCCATGTAGAACTACGAGTAGAAGAATCTCATATGAATGATTTAATAATTCCATTGTCCCTACAGATTCTATTTGAAAATGCGATCAAACACAATGTGATCTCCAAGACTAAACCTTTGACAATCGAGGTTTTTGTAAATAAAGAACACAAGCTAGTGGTCAAGAACAATCTTCAAATAAAAAGCCAAGTCATGAGTTCGACGAAAGTCGGATTAGAAAACATTAAAAACAGATACAGTTTTTTTACAAATCTATCGGTAGACATCATACAGTCAGAAGAATCATTCATCGTTTTGATTCCTTTGATAGATCAACACAATATTTCTGATTCATGAGAATATTAATAATCGAAGACGAACCGCCCGCATTGAAGCGCCTCAAAAAACAGTTGCAACAATCTCCTTATTCCATAGAAATTGTCGAATGCTTGGATAGTGTTGAACACTCTGTCAATTATCTAAAAAATTTCAATGAAATTGATTTGATATTTATGGATATTCAGTTAGGGGATGGATTGAGTTTTGATATTTTCACCCAAGTAGATATTCAGATTCCGGTCATCTTTACCACAGCATATGATCAGTACATGATGAAAGCCTTTAAAGTGAATAGTATTGATTACTTGTTGAAGCCGATTGATAATGCAGATCTTCAAAGCGCTTTAGAGCAATTTAATAACCTCAAATCAAGACAGATAAATTATAATGTAGATCAGTTTAACACAATGATCCAAAATCTTATTCAAAAGGATTATAAATCTCGATTTCTGATCAAGCAAGGTGGCCAACTTCAATATATTAATACCACTGAGATCCAATATTTTTATTTTGAAGAGGGCTATGTTCATCTCGTTTCCAAGCAAAACAAAACCTTTATTGTAGAATATACATTAGAGCAGTTAAATGAAATTATAGATCCAAACAATTTCTTCAGAATCAATCGGAAAATCATCATAAATATTGGAGCGATACACAAAATTAGCCCACACTTTAATGGGCGATTAAAAATTAAGGTTGAACCAAATTACAAAGAAGAGATTATCGTAAGTCGGGAAAGGGTCAGTAGTTTCAAAGCTTGGTTAAATAAATAGATAAATCTTTTTCCTGCCTTTTTGTCTGATTCGCTTGACGCGAATGGGGGCAATCTGACCGTATTTTTCGTTGGAATAAAAATTGCCCTATATTAAAGCCCTTAGAATCCTTGAATTTATCAAGGAAATGTGACATTATGTCGTGAGGATAAAAGTGAAGATATGTTTGAGAATTATTTTTTTGACGGACCGAATAAAGAGATGGAAAACTTACCAATATTTAGTGTTGTAGAAGATTCTGAAATCGAAAATGTGAAAGACTATCCGGAGTCTTTGGCTTTGTTAGCATTAAAGAATACTGTTTTATATCCTGGCGTGGTTATTCCAATTACGATTGGTAGAGAAAAGTCTATTAATGCAGTAAAATATGCAGAGAAGAACAAAAAGTTGATTGCTGTTACTTCTCAGAAAGATATTAAGACTGCCAGCCCAGGAAGGAATGATTTATTTTCTGTTGGGACAGTGGCAAGAATCGTGAAGGTTATTGAGATGCCTGATGGCAATACCACTGCCATTTTAAAAGGTAGAAGTCGATTTGAATTGACAGAAATCCTGTCCAATGAACCTTATATTAATATTTCTTATCGAAATCTACCAGATGTTAATCCCTCAGAAAATTTGGAATTTGATGCTACGGTATCATCGATCCGAGATGTTGCGAAGAAGATTATTGAGCTATCCGCGCATATCCCAAACGAGGCAACTATCATGCTTCAAAACATAAAGAACAATTCTTTTTTACTGAATTTTATTGCATCCAATCTGAACTTAAATGTCAAGAAGAAACAAGAAATTTTAGAAGAAAATGATTTTTTGGAAAAAGCAAGAATGATTCTTGGCTTAATGGGTAGTGAGTTGCAACTTCTTGAATTAAAAGATCAGATTGATTCCAAAGTTCGTGGCGGTATCGAGAAACAACAAAGGGATTATTTTTTGAATCAACAGCTAAAAACGATTCAAGAAGAATTGGGTGACAACCCACAAGAAGCCGAACTACTTGCTCTCGCAGATAAAGCCAAAGCAAAGAAATGGGATGATAAGGTTCAGGAGGCTTTTGATAAGCAATTGAATAAGGCCAAGCGAATTAATCCTCAGATTGCGGAATATTCCGTCACCCTAAATTATTTAGAGCTGATGCTGGATCTTCCATGGAATGAATATTCTGAAGATAATTTTGATTTGGATAAAGTGATTAAGGTCTTGGACAAGGATCACTATGGAATGGAAAAAGTAAAGGCTAGAATTCTGGAACACCTGGCAGTGCTTAAACTAAGAGGAGATTTGAAGGCGCCGATTATCTGTTTAGTGGGACCTCCAGGAGTGGGAAAGACCAGCTTAGGAAAATCCATTGCATCAGCATTGCAACGAGAGTTTATTAGAATGTCTCTAGGTGGACTTCATGATGAAAGTGAAATCCGTGGTCATCGAAAGACCTATATTGGCGCCATGCCTGGAAGAATTATTCAGTCAATCAAAAAAGCGGGTACGAGTAATCCAGTTTTTATTTTGGATGAAATTGATAAAATCGGTAAGGACTTTCGAGGAGATCCATCCTCTGCTTTATTAGAAGTTTTGGATCCAGAACAAAATGGAACTTTCTACGATAATTACCTTGAATTGGAATATGACTTATCAAAAGTTCTGTTTATTGCAACAGCCAATTCTCTTTCTACGATCCAGCCTGCATTATTGGATAGGATGGAAATCATTGAATTAAGTGGTTACTCCACGGAAGAGAAAATTGAAATTGCCAAGAAACATTTAGTGCCAAAGCAAAGAAAAGAGCATGGCTTAGGGGCCAAAGATGTCACGCTAAAGCCTACAGTGATTTCTGACGTCATTGAGCGATATACAAGAGAATCTGGTGTGCGATCTTTGGATCGAAGGATTGCCGCGATAATGAGGAGTACGGCCAAAAAAGTAGCCATGGATGAAAGCTATGATATTGCCATTAAAATCGAGCAGTTAGAAGACATCTTAGGGCCTACAAAGGTGAGTAAAGACGCATATGCCAAGGTAGATACGCCAGGGGTAACAGTCGGTTTGGCTTGGACCAGGGTAGGAGGGGATATTTTATTTGTTGAATCCAGTTTGAGCAAAGGAAAGGGCAAATTAACCTTGACTGGAAATTTGGGTGATGTCATGAAGGAATCTGCTTCAACTGC
The DNA here is from genome assembly GCA_020629615.1 of Saprospiraceae bacterium. Lineage (GTDB taxonomy): Bacteria > Bacteroidota > Bacteroidia > Chitinophagales > Saprospiraceae > JAHDCZ01. The sequence continues at coordinate 2,239 of JAHDCZ010000121.1, read as the reverse complement.
ATTAAGCTACATCAAAGGTCATGCGGCGCAATTAGAGATCGATCCAGAATTCTTTGAAAAACACGACATACATATTCACGTTCCCGAAGGTGCAATTCCTAAAGATGGTCCTAGTGCCGGTATTACAATGCTAACAGCGCTGAGTTCCTTGATTAAGGATAAACCTGTCAAAAGTCACCTAGCGATGACGGGAGAAATAACCTTAAGAGGGAAAGTACTTCCAGTAGGTGGAATTAAAGAAAAGATTTTGGCGGCAAAACGAGCAGGGATCAAAACAGTAATGATGTGTGCAGAAAACGAAAAGCATGTCAACCAAATTAAAAAGGAGTACATCAAGGGCTTAAAATTTATTTATGTCAAAACCATGGACGAAGTATTAAAGCATGCCTTGGGATAGACTATGGGTTAAATCTTTGTTAATTCATCCTATATTAAAGCCAAAGCATGATATTGACCGTTTAGTCTCTAATATTTTTAATAATTTAAGGCAAATTTGAAAGATTGAAATATCTATACCTCATATTTTTATTTGCTTTAGTCAGCGGAGAACTCATTGCGCAAGAAGAGCAAGATACCATATTGCCGATTCAGTTTTCGGGCGTTGTTGTTACTCAAGACGAATATGGCGAACCTGTTCCTTTGCCATATACGAGTCTAGGTATTATGGGGACATCTAGGGGGACGAGCTCAGATTATGAAGGTTTTTTTTCTATCGTCGCTCTCACAGGAGACACCGTAGTTTTTTCTAGAATTGGTTTTAAAACGGTACATTTTGTTATTCCAGACACCTTGGATTCGCAGCATTATAGTTGGTACCAAATTATGTCAAGAGATAGCATCTTGTTGCCTGAGGCAATCATATACCCCTGGCCAAGCCGAGAGCATTTTAAAATAGAGCTTTTGGCTATGGATATATCCAATGAATTAAGGGCTCAAACAGAAGAGAATTTGGCGACTGAAGTTATGACTAAGTTAGAATATACGGTGCCCATAGACGGAGGAGAAGCCTATCATTGGGAGGCTCAGAAATCCTTTGATCGACAACGTTATTCGGGACAGTTTAAACCCCAAAATATTCTAAACGTAGCCGCTTGGAAAGAATTTATCGATGCATGGAAACGAGGGGATTTTAAACGTAAAAAGAAGAAAAAGTAGGCTTAAAACAATTAATGCTAAAGAGGTACGATTCTTGTACCATCCATCCATATGAAAGTTACAGAGTATTTTGAAAAAGCTGCAGGGAGCACGCTTGTTTCCTTTGAGGTTTTGCCTCCCCTAAAAGGTGGAGGGATGAGTAAGATATTTGAAAGTTTGGATCCATTGATGGAATTCAAGCCTCCTTTCATTGACGTGACCTATCACAGAGAAGAGTTTATTTACAACCAGCGTCCTAGCGGTTATTTTGAAAAAACGGCCATTCGAAAAAGACCTGGGACAGTTGGCATTTGTGCATCTATCATGCATCGTTATGGGGTGGATGCTGTTCCGCATCTGATATGCGGCGGTTTTTCCAAAGAGGAGACCGAAAACGCGCTGATCGATTTGGAATTCTTGGGTGTTGATAATGTATTGGCTTTGCGTGGTGATGCCAGAAAATTTGACAATAAATTTATCCCAGAACCCGATGGTCATAGTTTTGCTATTGATCTAGTCAAACAAATTGAAGCCATGAACGAAGGGGTCTATTTGGACGCTAATATTGTGGATGGTGCAAAAACTGATTTTTGTGTAGGTGTTGCGGGTTACCCCGAAAAGCATTTTGAAGCACCTAATTTAGAATCTGATTTGAGTTTTTTAAAAGCCAAAGTGGATGCTGGTGCCGATTATATCGTTACTCAAATGTTTTTTGATAACCAAAAGTATTTTGATTTTGTTAAGGCTTGTCGTAAAGCAGGTATAAACGTGCCAATTGTTCCAGGATTAAAGCCACTCACAAAACAATATCAATTGAATTCCATACCAAGAAATTTTTTCATCAATCTTCCAGATCAATTGGTGAATGCTGCCTCTAAAGTTAAAGCAAAGGATGTGGTTAATGTTGGTATTGAATGGTGTCAAGCGCAATCAAAAGAATTGCAAGAAGCCGGCGTTCCCTGCATTCACTACTACACGATGGGTGATTCTGATACGATTCGTAAAATCGTGAAGTCAATTATCTAAACAAATGAAATTTAAATTCCCCTCGAGTATTCCACTCCAAAGCAGGAGAAGGCATTTTAAAGATATTGAGCATCGACAA
>JAHDCZ010000120.1 GCA_020629615.1 Saprospiraceae bacterium | reverse complement strand
TTCCTGAGGATAATATGATTAATAGTATGGAATTGATGCAGTGGTATAGTGAAGGAAAAATTAAACCTCGTATTCATGGACTGTATTCTTTAGAAAATACACCAAAGGCATTGGAGGAAATGATGGAGAGGAAGGTTAGTGGGAAGGTGGTGGTTGAGATATAGATTTAAATTCTATCTTGCCAGACGGGCCTTCATTTTTTCCTTGATGAAAAAACGAAGCAAAAAAATCAAGCCAAATTATTGCATCCCTTCCAAATGATATACATTTGGTTCCTTCACTTTGCAAATTCCATTTGCAATATTAAAATAACGTTCACTCATGTCAAACATCGAATTTGGCGGGCTGAACTCTTATATGTATACATCTTTTAAAAGCAATACGGCAAAATTACGATTTTAAAGAAGCGCTGATTGCCGCCTTTTGTGGGCAGCCGGGGCGGCATTGCCGGGAAGCCTTAAGGCGGCTTGATTTCTTTGCTTACTTTCTTCATCAAGGAAGAAGAGTAAGGCCCGTCCGGCAGGACAAACTCTGAAGTACGTGGTACGATGTATTTAGTACGAAGTACTTTTTAATATCACCTACCGATAGGCCAAATTAATTTACAGAATAATGTTCATGATTGATGGTGAAAGTAAAGAGATATAATTGAGTCTGAGAAAATCCTAATTGATATTTCGAGAAATAAGAATCAATATCAATTCAATATTTAGAAAAGAAGGGCTGGCGAACGCCTTTTTCGGGAGGCGGGGGCGGCATTGCCGGGAAGCCTTAAGGCGTTCTGGCTTTTTTGGTTCGTTTTTTGGCCAAGAAAAAAATGAACGCCCGTCCGGCAGGACAAACTCTTAATAGTAAAGAATCTAATATTCTATAAAAGTATAAATTCGCCGTAAGGCAAAATAAAATTATAATTCCGCAGCCAAATACGCCGCTTCTTTAATCGCCCGCTTGGCATCAAGCCCCTTGGCATTCTTAGCACCACCAATCACATGAACATGACTTTCGTCTAATGTCAATCCATTAGAAATCGAATCATTTGATTCTTGACCTGCACAAATTATTACATGGTCAACTTCTAATAATTTTTCTTCACCATGACATTTAATATGAAATCCATGATCTGTCACACTGAGGTACTCGCACTCAGAAAGCATTTCAACATTCTTCTTTTTTAGACTAGCACGGTGAATCCAACCTGTAGTCTTTCCGAGGTCTTTTCCGTGCTTTCCGATAGATCGTTTGAGCAAGTAGATGTGTCGAGGAGAAGGTGAATTATAAGGCACAGCTGTCGCTCCTCGATTGGAATAATCCATATCGACTCCCCATTCTTTCATGTAGGTGGTATCATTCATGACATGGTCGGGATCATGCGCCAGATATTCTGCCATGTCAAATCCAATCCCTCCAGCGCCCACAATTGCAACACGCTTACCTACCATCTTTTTATCCCACAGAACATCACGATAGTTTAAAACAGAAGGATGATCCAATCCTTGAAAGTTTAATTTTCTTGGAGTAACTCCTGTTGCGACAATAACCTCATCGTAACCCACTTTGTTTAAGGTCGATGCATTGACTTTTGTATTCAAAAAGACTTCGACCTGGTGCTTTGAAAGCATCTTCGAATAGTATCGGATCGTCTCAGCATAATCTTCTTTCCCAGGAATTATTTTGGCCATGTTAAACTGACCTCCCAGTTTGTCTGAAGCTTCATAGAGATGTACTTGATGTCCTCGTTCGGCACTAATGGAAGCGGCAGCTAGGCCTGCAGGTCCTCCACCAATGACCGCAATTTTCTTTTTATTTTCTGTTGGTAAATAATTGAGTTCCGTTTCATAACAAGCTCGTGGATTCACGATACACGAACATCGTTGCATGGTAAACGTATGATCCAGGCAGGCTTGATTACATGCGATACATGTATTGATTTCGTCCCCACGATTTTCCATAGCTTTAACTACAAATTGGGAATCCGCCAAAAATGGACGAGCCATAGAAATCATATCTGAGCATCCATCCTGTAAAACTTGTTCGGCGATTTCTGGGGTATTGATTCTATTGGTAGCCACTAGAGGAATACTGACTTCCCCCATTAATTTTTTTGTGATCCATGCAAAGCCGCCTCGGGGTACAATGGATCCAATGGTGGGTACTCTTGCTTCATGCCATCCAATACCCGAATTTATAATCGTGGCACCGGCTTTTTCAATTTCTTTGGCGAGATGTACAACCTCTTCCCAAGTACTTCCATCTTCTACCAAATCCAATAAGGACAATCGATAGATAATGATGAAATCTGTTCCAACTGCTTCGCGGATTCCTTTAACAATACGGAGAGGGAATTGAATTCTATTTTCGTAATCGCCGCCCCATTTATCGGTTCGTTTGTTGGTTCTCGTAACAATGAATTGATTTATTAAATATCCTTCAGACCCCATGATTTCGACACCATCATATCCTGCTTCCTTTGATAACTTGGCACAATTGATATAATCACCGATTGTTCTTTCGATATCCTCATCGGTCATTTCTCTTGGAGTGACCATATTGATAGGAGCCTTAATCGGAGAGGGTGCGACTGCCTTTGGGCTGTAGGCATATCGTCCGGTATGTAATATTTGAAGGCAGATTTTACCACCTTCGCGATGCACGGCTTCCGTGATAACCTTATGTGTTTCTGCTTCTTCTGAATTTGTTAATTTTCCTGATCCATCGGCAACACCGCCTTCGACATTGGGGGCAATCCCGCCAGTCACGATTAAACCAACTTGTCCTCTAGCTCTCTCGGCGTAGAATTCTGCGGCTAATTCGTGACCGCCTGGGATTTCTTCTAGCATGGTATGCATGGAGCCCATCAGTACCCTGTTCTTAAGCGTTGTGAATCCGAGGTCTAAAGGTTGAAGTAGTTTATCGTACATATATATTTGTAATTTTAAAAAGAGTAACCAAAGGTCTTTGCAATGTTAATAATTTCATTGAATACTTACTCCATGGCTCACGATCAATTTAGAAAATTAAAAAAGTTTTTGAAATGGCATCTGTCAGTAATATTAAGTGAGCAATCTCCAAATCTCCAAATCACGATTTCGCTTAAGTCTTCCTATCACTTAACAGCTTTTTAACAACACGTTTGCAACTTATAAACAGCATATCTTCTCAAACAGCTATAATTTTACATTACAATTAACGAAAGCAACATTTTAAAAATTAGTTTATTTAATAATTTAAAAAAGTGCAAGATTATGAGAAATTCAAAATCAATTTTGTTGTCGTTCATCTTTTTAATCACCATGACAAGTGTGGGATATTCTGCCATATCCAGTGATGACAATGGAGGAAAGAAAAAGTGTTATTCCGAACAAATTAAAATGAAATTACAGGACGTCGACATGAGCGAAATAAAAGAGTCATTGACCGTGATGATGAAATTTACAATTAACGATCAAAACGAATTGTTGGTTCTTAGTACAGATACGCCACAATTGGATAAAGTGATTAAGTATAAATTAAATTACCTTGAATTGGAACATCACGAATTGAAATCCGAAAAGATTTACGTTTTGCCATTAACCTTCGAAGGTGCTTAGAAGAAAAATCCATGATGTTATAATAGAGAAAGCTCTTTGTCGTATGGTAAAGAGCTTTCTTTTGATCAAAACCCAAAAACTCTAAATATTATTTCTTTAAAATTTTCATCCCAATATTCAATAGATCATCCATCATACTTCCATCGCCATCCATGTCAAGAAGTTTACCAAAAGCACCACTGAGTCCACCACCTTGAGATCCACTCTGTTTTTGAACTCCACCCATCAATACTTTGGCAAGACCTCCAAGATCAAGACCATTAGACTTACGAGTTTGTCCTACCACACCCATAACAACAGGAGCAATGAGTTGCATTAAAACGCCAGATTTAAAAATATCCAATCCGCTCATTTGCTGAATGATTTGCGCTGCTTCCAGTTGGCGCTTACCAAGCAAGTGATTTACGATTCCAGTACCATTCATTGTACTCGAATTCTGAACTTTCTTTTGACCGCCAAGCACATTCATTAAGTCACCAAGAATACCACCATCGTGATCTTTTTCGATCGCTCCAAATAACCCTCCTCCTCTTTGAGAATGGTTCGCATTATTGGCAATAGCATTAAGGAGTAGTTCAGAGATACCCTGGGAGGCTCTTTTTACTTGATTGGGATCTTGGGCACCCAATTGTTTTGAAAGTTGAATGATGACATTGTCATTGAGGTGTCTAGAAACTTCGTGTAATAAATTTGACATTATTTGTACAGTTTAAAATAGCTAAAAAATTGTCGTAAAAAATGGTATTCATCATATACCATTGTAAGACTTCCAACTGTTGAACATTGAAAATTCGTTTGGCGTTCAATTTTTCTCAAATCTTTTAAAATACTGTTTACCCCGGATTATGTATTAGAAAATCTATTCCGACCTGAAATTCCTGCAAAATATACCATTTTATTAAGTTATCTTACCTCACCATAGTGGTGACTATGCATCAGCTCCTAAACTTCATATTTTATTGGCCTTTCAAGTCCCATAACAAAGTTCTAATGTATAATCCGGGTTTACAATTTTTCTCGAATTGATCAATTATTAAAAACTCTTGATACCTTTGCCCTCAATGGAAGGTTATAAAATAAAAATCCAGCAATTTGAAGGTCCCTTTGACCTTTTACTCTTTTTTATCGAGCGCGATGAATTAGAGATTATGGATATTCCTATTGCCACCATTACAGAAGATTTTTTGGCTTATATCCGAGAACTGGAAGCGCTCAATATTGATGTGGCAAGCGAATTTATTTTAGTTGCCGCCACATTGATGAGAATCAAAGCTAAAATGCTCATTCCTAGAAAAGAGTTGGATGAAGAAGGGAATGAGATCGATCCAAGGGAAGAATTGGCTCAACGACTTTTGGAATACAAGAGATACAAAGAAATTTTGGAAGAGATGCGCGCTCACGAGGATCTCCGATCCAAGCAAGAGCCTCGAGGAAATATTTCTGGTGAGCTGAAAAATATCGCAACCAAGGCATTGGTTGATATTGAATTAGAATCTCTAACCTTGTTTAAATTGTTAAAGACTTTTGAAAAAGTCATGACGCAATTTGAAGACCGTAAGAATCGTACAGTTCATGAAATCGTCACGTATCCGTACACAATTAAAGACCAACAGAAATACATTTTTAATCGAATCTCTTTGAATAAGAAGACAGATTTTAAGGAGCTTTTTATGAAGCTTGAAAATCGAGTGATGGCGATTGTAACTTTTTTGGCACTTCTAGAATTGCTTAATTTACAACGGGTCGATATTGTACAGGGAGAAGGAGTCAACAATTTTTGGATTTCACCCGTATCCGAACAAACAATCCTTTCGAACGAAGAGGAATAGTCCTTATTATCTTTGCTTTTTACTGCTTTTTCTTTTTGTTTATTGCCTTTCGGCGAATGGGGATAAAATTTTTAAATTTTGATAAAATATTCGGCGAAAGCCCTAAGGAAAAGTCCTAAAACATTATCTTTGTGGCGATTTTAAGAATCAAGAATAATCTTCAAAATATACACATCTAAAAGATATGGCAAACGTAGGTCAAATTAAGCAAGTTATTGGACCAGTTGTGGACGTTAGTTTCGCGGCAGAAGGTTCACACTTACCAGAAATATTAAATGCAATCACAATCACTCAAGCCAATGGTGAAGAACTGATTTTTGAGGTTCAGCAGCACTTGGGAGAGGATAGCGTAAGAGCCATCGCGATGGATTCTACCGATGGATTGGTAAGAGGAATGGAAGTAGTGGATACTGGAAAACCAATTTCTATGCCTGTAGGTGATGCGATCAAAGGTCGTTTATTCAACGTAGTAGGAAAAGCAATCGATGGTATCGGTGAGGTTCCTAAAGGAGACGATGCTTATCCAATCCACAGAAAGCCACCACGTTATGAGGATCTTTCTACAGACTCAGAGATCCTTTTTACAGGGATTAAAGTCATCGATTTGATCGAGCCTTACCAAAAAGGGGGAAAGATTGGATTGTTTGGTGGAGCCGGAGTAGGAAAGACGGTATTGATTATGGAGTTGGTAAACAACATTGCCAAAGGGTATGACGGGATTTCTGTATTTGCCGGAGTAGGAGAGCGTACGAGAGAAGGAAACGATTTATTGAGAGAATTCTTGGAATCATCAGTAATTGATTACGGTGAGAAATTCAACCACTCGATGGAAGAAGGGGGATGGGATTTATCTACAGTAGATATGAAAGCTTTGGAAAACTCAAAAGCAACCTTGGTATTTGGTCAGATGAATGAGCCTCCAGGTGCGAGAGCGAGAGTGGCACTGTCAGGATTGACAATGGCAGAGTATTATAGAGATGGAGACTTAAATGATCCGAATGGTGGAAAAGATATCCTTTTCTTTATTGACAACATCTTCCGATTTACACAAGCGGGTTCTGAGGTGTCAGCATTGCTTGGACGTATGCCTTCAGCGGTAGGTTACCAACCAACATTGGCGACAGAGATGGGATTGATGCAAGAAAGAATTACATCGACAAAAAGAGGTTCGATTACATCAGTACAAGCAGTTTATGTACCTGCGGATGATTTAACGGATCCAGCACCAGCGACAACATTTGCGCACTTGGATGCAACCACAGTATTGAGTAGAAAAATTGCTTCTTTAGGTATCTACCCAGCGGTGGATCCTCTAGATTCAACATCAAGAATCTTGGATCCAGCGATTATTGGAGACGAGCATTATAATACAGCAGAGGAAGTGAAAAACATCCTTCAGCGATACAACGAGCTATTGGATATCATCGCGATCTTGGGTATGGAAGAATTATCTGAGGAAGATAAGGCGGTGGTGCATAGAGCGAGAAGAGTTCAACGTTTCTTATCTCAACCATTCCACGTAGCAGAGCAGTTTACAGGTATTCCTGGAGTATTGGTTCCAATTGAAGAAACAATCCGAGGATTTAAAATGATCCTTAGTGGTGAAATGGATGAGTACCCTGAAGCAGCGTTCAACCTGAAAGGGACGATTGACGAAGTGATTACTGAGGGTAAGAAAATGTTAGCTGAAATAAACGATTAAGATGAATTTAGTAGTATTAACACCAGAAAAAGAGGTTTACACAGGAAGCATCAAATCGGTTAAAGTCCCTGGAACAAACGGCCAGTTTGAAGTACTAAATGGACACGCGGCGATCGTCGCAGCCTTAGGTGAAGGAGAAGTAAGGATTATTGAAGACAACGGAAGCAAGAAGACCTTTAATATCGAAAAAGGTTTTATTGAAGTTTTGAAAAACGAGGTGGCATTGCTTGTTCAAGGTGTTGTAGACTAAAATTCAATCAAAATACATCTTAAAGGGCTTTCTGGTTTCAGGAAGCCTTTTTTGTTTTTACCGCTTTCGCGGAATGAGAAAGTAGTGGAATAAAAACTAATCCTTGAAATCAATTTTAAGATAATTATTGCCGACTCAAATGGTTTGGAGTATAGTGTTAATCCAATAAACTGTTTCCGCATTGTAAAGGCAATTTTGTAATTTACCCGTCTCAACACTTGAAAAACGATGTAGCGATGGACGAACTCTTTAGAAAAAATAAGTATCAAGAATATGTCAAATTGATTAACACGGCTAAGGAAGAAGTAAAATCCAATATGTTTGATAACGGAGTTCGAAATAAAACCAATGCCATTCTTGAAGAATTAAAGCAAAAAGAAGATGCCAATCATCTAAACACGGCATTGTTGCTTCTTGCCGTTCCAATGATTATTTTGATGATTTATCAATACATCCAATTTGGTTTAACCCTTCGTACCTTTCCTTTAGTTTTGATCTTGGGATTCTTCTTTATCTATCGTTCTATTATGAGAAGCGCGACTGTTGAGAGTGTTTTAAAAGGTCGCGTATTGGATAAATTTCCAGAAGAAGGGAGGGAGAGAATGAATGCCAAATTGGATTATATTTTGTCGGGCATTGATATTAAGCAATCGCGAGTCAGGATGACTCGAATTTTTTATGTGGTCTTTTTTCCTTTTTTAATGATCTATGCGACGGAGGCGATCAAAGGTCGGTTTGATACTAAGTGGTACATCATTGGTTTAGTTTTAGCTTTTATCCTAGGTGGATATTTTTGGTGGAAATATTTTCATGAAGATTACGAAGACCTAGCTGATAAGAAGGACAGTATTATCGACATTCAACGGAAGTTAAATTCTAATTAATCTTTTTTAGAGTTCACTATTTTTTTGACGTTTTATTTCTTCTTTGGTTACAATGAGGACTGAGTTGGTATTCAATATCAAACAAGTTCATTTGGTCATTACTACTTAATAAACCAATCCATCTAAATCGAATCGAGTAGTGATTATATAAATGAAGTGATTTAAAAACACATGTTGAAATGATTTGCTAGTGCTTGTAAATCAGATCGAAGCTCTTTCAGAAGTGATTAAAAGCTGATGAGATGAGTTTCAATGACTTGCAAAGGAATTAACAATATGTTTTTAAATCACTTCAAGATTCATTCCCGTCCAGGGTTCTTGTCAAATTAATTTTTTAACCATTAAAAATTTT
>JAHDCZ010000119.1 GCA_020629615.1 Saprospiraceae bacterium | reverse complement strand
GCGCTCAAAATCGCATCTTTTATTGTTAAATGCCAACGATAAACAAAAATACCGTACAAGGCAATGTAACTGAGTCCTCCATGAACCACCCAGTAACGCATACTTTCATAATGGGGAAAACTATCCTTGAGAGTAGGGGTGATCAACGATTGAAAAGTCCCAGCCATGATCCAAAAAAACAAGACACCAAAGAGCATTCTATTTTTGGTTTTCATCACATAAAACATAGTAAAAGGAAGCATATTGCACAGTTGTAAAGGAAGGTCCTCACGAGGATCAAAATTTCCGAGATAGAGACGCAAAATGACTTTAAGTAATTGAAAAAAGATCGCTATTCCACAGATCCATGCCGCAAGCGAGACTTGTTGATCTTCAGTTAATTTTTTACGGATATAAGGAAGTCCTATAAAGCAACTGAGTAGAAAAATACCCCAGACGAACAGATGCTCGGTATTGTATAAGCTAAATCCTTCATTGTCTATAAGGAAGGAATCGAGGTCGCCAAATAAAAGAAAAGACATCTAGCAATTTAGGGATAAGATTTTAGATATTTGCATCAACGATGGAGATAAGTAAAGGAAATAAGACGGCATTGGTTTTAGGCGCTACCGGATTGGTAGGATCGCATTTGTTGGATTACTTATTGGGGAGCCCTGCATATGCTAAGGTCGTTTGTTTTGTTCGACGCCCACTACAAATAGATAATCCTAAGCTTGATTTAAGGATCACTAATTTTGAAAACATGACAGGTGTCGCACCTTATTTTAAGGGAGATGATCTTTTTTTGTGCTTGGGCACAACGATAGCTAAGGCCAAAAGTGAAGAAGCTTTTTATAAAATCGATTTTGGATACAATTACAAAGCGGCTGCATTTGCAGCATACAATGGGGTGAATCAAGTTTTTCTGGTTTCAAGCGTGGGAGCGGCAAGTGATTCTCGCTATTTTTATGCAAGGATCAAAGGTCAATTGGAAGAGGCAATTAAAAAATTGGATTTTTGGGGAATACATATATTTCAACCTTCCATTTTACTAGGTAAAAGAAATGAAAATCGCTTTGGTGAATCAATCGCTCAAAAAATAGGAGGCGTGTTGAATAAAGTTTCAGGGGGATTGCTTAGAAAGTACAAACCCGTTGAAGCTGAGGTAGTGGCCAAAGCAATGCTCAAATCCGCTCAATCATTAAAACAAGGTATCTTTGTGTATTCATCGGACTGGATTCAGAAAATGGCCGATGAAGAAGATCAATTAAGAAAAACAATAAACGCATGAGTACAAAGTCTAGCATTAATATCGATGTCCATTTAGATGAAAATAAAGTTCCAGAAAAGATTATCTGGAAAAGTAAGGACGGAACTGAATCAGAGCAATCAAGGGAATGTAAGGCGATGCTTTTATCCTTTTTTGATGAAGAAACAAAAGACACCTTTAAAATTGACCTCTGGACCAAAGAAATGCAAACAGTCGAAATGGATCGCTTAGTTTTTCAAACCTTGCGCGGATTGGCAGACACCTATAACAATGCCACTAGAAATGTAAAACTCGCCAATGCCATGAGGCAATTTGTAGAATATTTTGGTGAAGAAACCGAGATTATTCCAAAAAATCAAGAGAAGGCATAAATTATATTCCTATTGATTTTGAGACCATCATTTCGGAATATTGATTACAAACAAGCGTTTAACGTTTGAGTAGTATTATTGATAATAACGGTTCCGTCGCATGCGGAGTTAGCTGAAAAGTCGATGGAAATCGGATTTCCCATTGAATCAGTACCCGTTAGAATACCACCGACAGGACAAGCACACAAGGGATTAGTTTTTAAATCCGTATCGCTTGTAAGTACATAATCTACATTATCTATGCAAACATCCATACTAGCGTAGCTCTGACAAGTATAATCATCCAAATAAGTCTGGAAAGAACTAGGATCATTATTTGCCAACGCATCAACAAGAGTTAACTTTCCTTCCGTTGTCGATTTGACTTCAATAGTGGAACCATTCGAACCTTCGATAGTTAGATCAGACAAGTTACTTTCAAAACAAAGGTTTCCATTACTATCCTCTGTAATAAAAGTTAGGTCTATTTCATTATCCAAATCTACACCGTCAATGTTAAAATTGTTAAAAAAGTCAATATTGGCAGTAGTTCCTTCCGAAACACAAAGTAATCCATCTAAGGTGACACGGACCTTCCCTTTAACCTCGGTTACACCATCCGGCATACAGCCCGTACCGAAATTTAAATCATAGCTGATGGGGTACGATGTGATCGGTAGGGTAGGGTCTGGGGAGATACAAGGACAATCATTTCTAAATATGATATCAGATTCTGATTTTAGACCTGAATGAAGATTAGGATACTTGAAAATTTCTGCGAGCACTATTTGCAAACCAGCTTTCGTTGTTACAATGTGTTCCGCAATCAATTTGGTGTTATCTATGTTCTGATTGACTTCCGGATCTTCAATATTAATTCGATCCGAACAAGAAAAAAATGAAGTCAATAAAAGTAAACTTATAAAGATTCTCATACTCAGGATGTTTGTTGGTGTTGGATTTCAACATTTTGGACGTGATATTGCCATTCGGACACATCTTGATCAACATTAAATTGAAATTTTAACATTGTGCAACTATGGACTTTGCATCGGTCCACCAGACTAAAAAGGTCTATGGTTTCATAATAACATATTAAAATAATTTTATATGTTAAAATGGAGTAATATGAAATTATTACTTATTATATTTAGTTTTAATTTGTAAACGTCTGTATAATAGATTAATATAATCATATTATAAATTTTTATAATAATTAATACATATTATAATTAATTTGATATATATTTTATTTATATTTGTTCAGACGAATTAACCAATCGAACAATCTTTATGGGAAGTGTAGTATCAGAACGTTTTGTGTCCTGTTTAAAACAGCTCAAAGAAAATAAACATGTCCGATCTTATCGACAATTTGCACAGTCCCTAGATTATCTACCTCAAAGTTTAAATGAAATAATCCACGGAAATCGAGACGTGACTATTGAGTTGTGTCGAAAAGCTATGGATGTATATGATATCAATCCCAACTTTTTATTTAAAGGTATTGGTCATCCTTTTGGTAATGAAAGTAATATTGGTGATTCTAACACCTTACTTACTGTGGTAACCAATAATGAAGGCGTAGAAAAAATAACCTACGTCCCTGTTGCCGCACAAGCCGGATATGGTGGTAATTTACATGATGCCGTTTACATGCAAGATCTCGAAAGCTTTTCCTTACCTGGTCATCAATTCAAAGTCGGTACCCATCGCTGCTTTGATATCTCTGGTGACAGTATGGAACCGAGTGTTCAACATGGAGATAAGGTAGTCTGCTCCTTTATCGAACAAGAACATTGGGATCATGCTATAAAAGATAATCATGTCTATGTGGTGATTACAGAGAATGAAGTGGTCATTAAGCGCTTGTGCAATCAAATTAAAGAGGATGGCACGATCAAACTTATATCGGACAATCGTTCATACGAACCTTACGAAATTGCAATCAATGAAGTAAAGGAGATTTGGTGTGTGAAATCTAAAATCTCGACTTTCTTACCCTTGACATCTCAAGTACGCAAAGAAGTTCAAGAAGAGATTGCTGAAATGAGACAAAGTGTAAAAGAACAAAGTAAAATGATTCAGAGTTTAAACTTGACCATAGAGGCTCTATTAAAACAAACTCGGAGTCAACGATAGTTTACCGCTGAATTAAAAACATCATTCCTTCTTTTCTTATCAATACTTTTTTACTGGATTCACAAAAAGTTATCTGGCCATTATTGGTATTGATGCTACAGTCCAAAATATTTTCGTTTCCGCCTAAGCGTTGAATACTCACTTTTCCATCCAGGGTGATGTATTCACTAAAATATTGTGTGCCTTTATCGGTGTAGCTATATTTTAAATTGGTTTTAAGACTGGTCTTTTTTGCTTTGTTTCGTTTCAAATACATGCTTACATTCTTGGCTCCAACAATCTCATTAGTACAATCACAATTTTTGTCACTTCCTTCAAACAGGACATCTTGCATGGCATCAAGGTTATAAGCTGCCATGTCACTCGTTTCGCTTCGGGTACTGATCAATTTAGACAAAATCCGTTCGGATTTTATTTTTAAGTCTGGATCTCCAGTTTTAAAATATGCCAATGCAAGACATAATTTTACCCTGTCCAAGATCAAAGGGCTGCCTTGATTTCGAGCCAACATACTGAGTTGTTCATCTTTGTAGTAATTAATCGCAGACTGTGGATCCTCCAAAAGGATGTAAGCAATCATTGTGTTGATATGACCAGTCAAATAGTCGGGGTCTAATTTGGTACTTTCCAGTAAAAAACTCAATCCCTGACGCACCATATTTTCTCTTCTGATTTTGTCATACGGGCTCAATCCTTTTGACCCTCTTCCATCAAATGGTTTTCGTAAGCGACTTTCTAAATCTATCTCAATAGGGTATTGCAAGGGGTCAATATTGGTATCGCCCATATTGAGTGCTTCCAATAAAAAGTTAACTCCCGTATTATTGTAGATCTCTTTTCCTTGATAAAAATCCAAGATGTACTCTAGATTTATACCAGATAACTCATACATTCCACAAGTAGATAGTAGTGCCGCATCACTATGCAAATGCACCAAAGTATCTAATTTTCTTTCAACCAATTTATTGGAGCGTTGTCGCTCAAATAATGCTGGATAATTGTATAAGGTTCTTCCTTTTAAATTATAGTCCTCATAAATTTTGTCCAATAGTGGCTCTAAAATATCCTTGGTTTTATATCCTGATAAGTGACAATTAAATAAGCCATACAAATCGGCATTTCGTTCAATTTTTTTATTGGAATGTTCGTGTTTGTCGAACGCCAAAAAATCAGAAACAAATCCCTTCTCTTCAGCTGTGACTTGGAAGCAATGCGCTAATTCGTGGCTAAGAATAAAAGCTAAGGCAGAGGTACTATCTTTACCAAAGCTGCTACAAATTTTTAAGATCTTTCTTTCGAGCTTTATTTCATTTTCAAAGCCATTATAAGAAGCCACTAAAGTCTCCGTATCCAGTAACTTGATGCTCGGCTTGTCAAAATTATAATTCCCTGTACTTTGATATAATTTCTCGAGTATTTGCTCTACATACATTTGATCTGCAGGTGGGTGCGCAAAGGAAAATCCGCATATCGATAATATGAATAAAATAGTCTTCATCTTATTTAAGTAATGATTTTGCCGTCTTAGCAAATGTCTTGTTGCTACCTGTGGAATACTGTACCAAACACTCACTTTCTTGCTTCGATGAATCATTGTAATTCAGCACACAGTGTAAAAAATCTAGTTCCTCTTTATCCACATTAGTTGCTCCCAGAATCTCTAAATATTTCCTCGCTTCATCATAGTTTTCCATGGAGAGATTCTTGTAAAAAAGATATTTCATAGTGGCCACTTTAAAACTCAATTTATCTTTTTCAAGCTCCGATAATGACTCTAAGTTGTTTGTGTTTTCTCCCTTTTTTAAGTTATTCAAATCTGCCATAAAAGCGTCTTGAATGATCTTGTCATCATTAGCAAACCCCATTTCACTGCCCAAATTAGATTCCATTTCACTTAAGGCAAATAATGATTGAGTACCGAGGTTTTCATCGGAAGAAGTATTGAGAAACCATATTGATGCCACCAGTAAGATACTAGCTGCAATAGCAAAGGGTTTATAGTTAAATGATCGTATAGTAGCTGTTTTGGCTTCCGCCGAATGGATAGTTTCCTCCACTTCCATATGCATAGAGTCTTTTATTTTGTTTCTTAGATTTTGTTCTAGCTGATACTCTAATCCTCGAAATAATTTTTCATGGGATTCAAAATCTTTTTTTAGATCCGCATCCTCTTGTAGGGCTTTTTCAAAGGCTTCTCTTTCCGGTGGAATGACTTCATCTCTGAGGTAGGACTCAAAAAAATCTTCCGTATAAATTGCTCTGTTATCCATGGATCATTTTTTTTAAGTGATTCATACATCGGTTTTTTTTCACTCTTACAAAAGCACTGGTGTATCCCAATTCTTGAGCTAGATCATTCATGCTCTTTTTTTGGTAATAAAAACCTTTAAATATTTTTTGACAATCTTCCGAAATTTGATTGATCGCTTTTTCAAGTAACGAGTATTCGTGTTCTTTTTGCACCAAACCTTCCATTTCTGAAAGATCTTCCGTCATTTGATTCAACAGAAATTCTTGATCGGTACTCAAACTAAGTTCTGTTTTCTTTGATGACTTCTGAAAAATCAAATTTTTACATATCCCGTAGAAGTAAGTACTGACTTTAGATTGACGAGAAAATTTTCCATTTCTTAGATTTTTAATCAAAATGATTAAGCCATCTTGAAAAATATCGTCAACATAATCGTTTGATATTTTAAAACCTTGGACTATCTTTATAATCATTGGTTTAAAGTTATCGTACATATACTTAAATGCTAGACTTTCTTCGTTTAATAAGCCAGTAACTAGCGCATCGTCGTTCATGTATTTTGTCAATTTCATATATTAGTGATTATAATCATGAATTGTTATCACTTTTCGGTTTATAAAAAGCAAATTTAACGATTGAATAGACTTCTCCACAATATAAGATTCTTTCTCCTCTCCATCTTTCTCTGTACTGCTTTTGTAGTGAATGGTCAAGGGCAATTCAAAAGAGTACCACCCTTATGGCAAAAGAATCTAAAATTACGCGATCATCGTGTCAATAAAATGATCGAAAACGAGTTTGGTGAAATTGTTACAACAGGTTATATCAGAATTAATGATCACAAAAACAAAGATTTTTTAGTTGCCCATTTTGATTTGGATGGTAATTTTATTCGGCTAAAAATGCTTGGTGGTACCGAAGATGAAGAGGCTTTTGCGATCGCGATGTCTTGGGATGGTTACTACATTGGAGGTTACACGGAATCCAAATGGAAGGCATCTAAAAAAGGAAAAGATGGTTGGGTGACAAAGATTTCCAAAGAAGGAGAACCCATTTGGAATACTGTCATCGGAACGGATTTCGATGATTGTGTTTATGATATTATTTCAGTCAACGATGGCTTACTCGTCGGCTCCAGTTTTGCTGATGAAGGTACCGTCACCAAACTCGATGAAGAGGGTAAAGTCGTCTGGCAATTCAGAAACGGTAGAAATGGAAGTGCGGTAAATAAGTTAGTCCAGATAAACCAGAACGAATTTGCCGCCATCGGATATTTTGGAAAGGAACGAGAAGAATTAATGATCATTGTCGGGCTAGATGGTGATGGCAACGAACTTTGGAGAGTCAGAACAAGCCAAAAAGGATTAATTCCCAAAGATGCCATATGGGACGAAGATCTAGGATTGATGGTGACCGGAATAGGAGAGGTTAAACGCGTAAGACAAGAGGCCTTCGTTTGTTTGGTAAATGAAGGAGAAATTAACCAATTAAAATATTATGGTGGTAAGTACAACGATGGTTCCGAAAGGATTGTACGTTGGGACAGAAATAACTATTGGCTATTTGGATATACTTACTCTCACCGCCGTAACGCAAGAAAAAGTGATATTGGCATTTTTTCGTTTGACAAAAATTTAGAGAAAAAAAACTTTCGACATTTTGGATCTAAGATGAATGAAACGGTTTCTGATGTCCTTGTTACCTCAGGCGGAGATCTTTTCGTAAATCTTTTATTTGAAGGACCTTTTAGAAAGCGAACGAAATTGGTCAAAATCGATCATGATAATTTGAGTTCGGGATCAAAAGGTATGGATCCTTATAAAATGCTAGGTTTGGAGTATGTCGATAATAATAACTCAGTGTTTTCTAAATCTGATAAGGCATATATTCAAGTAAGTCTTAATCAAGATGCAGAACAAAACCCTATTCCATTATGGGTGGATATTAAATCGGATAATCCTGATATAAAAATTCCAAAACGGTATATCTTTCATCCTCAAAACAAAGATGACAATGGGATATATAGAATCCCAATCTCCGCCAAAAAAGAATTAAAACCTTCTGAGGTGCTTCTTGAGTTTTCTTTGCATGATCGAAATAATAAAAAGAAGCCATATGACATGCAATCTTTGACCCTCCCAACCGAGACATCCTCATTTTCTGAAGTGAGCTTGTTGGACTATAATTTATCGAAAGAGGGAGAATATTTCAACCTGGAAGTACAATTGACCAATCTCGGAACCGTCGCAGCCGAAAATATAAATACCAAATTAATTAATGAAGAGATTGTCTTGTCGGATGATGCAGAAATAGTTTACAATCTCATCGAACCAGGAGATATCGAAATCCAAAACTATAAATTTAAATTGGCCTCAAAATACAGCACCAACACCCTGCAAGTGGATTTAAACTGTTATAATGATGCCTTGAAGGAAATTGGGAATTTTACACTTGATTTGGACCTTAGTGATTTGCTAGAATCCTCGGAAAAGAGTTTTTCTAATGCCCAAAAAGTTGATGAGAAGTTGGAAGATGATCCTGCTGCTAATGCCAAAGCAGCCTTGCTTCAAACAGATTTTCTTTGGGTAAGTCCTGACATCGATGAGACCGGAGTAAATTTCGAACATATTAAAAATAA
>JAHDCZ010000118.1 GCA_020629615.1 Saprospiraceae bacterium | reverse complement strand
GTCGAAACTAGACCTGAGTTTCATCATTTGAGACCTTTCTCTTTGGAAGTCTTTTCTTCTTCTTAAGTTCTTGGTGCAAGATGTACTCAATCTGCCCATTAAGGCTTCGAAACTCATCCGATGCCCATTTCTCCAGCGCTTTGAAATACGCTGGATCCATCCTTAATACAAAAGACTTCTTTTTCATATCTTATTGGTGCAAAGTGCCCGTATTGATGACTGGAGAAGCTGCATTATCCGAACATAAAACGACCATCAAATTACTTACCATTGCTGCTTTCTTCTCCTCATCCATTTCGATGATTTCTTTATCTTTTAATTCGTCTAAAGCCATCTCAACCATACTAACGGCTCCTTCAACTATTTTCATCCGTGCAGCAACTATTGCCGTAGCTTGCTGTCTTTGCAACATTGCCTGCGCGATTTCAGAGGAGTAAGCCAAATGACTAATACGCGCTTCTATAACTTCAATCCCTGCCATATCCAATCTTTCCGAAAGTGCCGATTCCAAGTCTTGATTAACAATATCTCCACCATCACGTAGTGACAAGTCCTTGGCGTCGTCATCAAAAGAATCATAAGCATATTTTCCTGCCAATTGTCTGACAGCTGCCTCACTTTGTACAAAAACATAATCTTCGTAATCATCTACTTCGAATGCAGCTTTCAAGGTATCTGCTACCTTCCACACCACGACTGCGGCAATGATGATCGGATTCCCTAAATTATCATTGACCTTAATCTTATCACCATTTAGATTTCTCGCTCTCAAGGATATTTTCTTCTTTCGTAAAAAAGGATTGGCCCATTTAAAGCCTTCGTCTTTTACGGTGCCTTTGTACTTACCAAACAGCGTCAAAACAGCTGATTGATTGGGATAAATGATAAAGTATCCTAGTGTAATAAGTAGAAACACTAATCCTGGTATGATAATCCCCAAGATAAACCAAGGACTGGCATTTCCATTAATTGCCAAAGTTCGTACACAAAACACAAAGCAAACAACACAGAGCAATTGAACCAGTAACATAAGGTAACCCGATCCAACATTTATTATTTTTTCGTTTTTCATGGTATTGAATTTATTGGTTAAGTTAAATTCTATTCATTTAAGTATCATTTTGATATCATAAATATATCATTTTACTAGCATACGCGCAAGTAATTTTCTAAGATTTTTTTGTGACATTTTGACCATTCGCGACAAGCGCCATGGTTTTTTATGATAAAAGTGAAGCGTTTAAAATCTATTTGCTTTATTTTACGTTGTCTATTAAAAGCCTTTGATATGATGAAATCGACTAGCTATTTTGTGTACATCTTTTCTTTACTTTCTATCTTCTTGATATTGAGTTGTGCAAGTGATGAGAACGAAAATGCGATTGATGAAGAATTAGTCCCCTATTTCGATCGCTTCATTGCGGAGGCCGAGGAAAGAGATATCATTGTCGATTTGGAATCTAAGAACATCAAGGCTGTGCTTTCAACAATCATTAATTCTAATGTTTTAGGAAAATGTGTGATGCAAACCAATGGTGAAAATCTGATCATCATTGACGATAACAATTGGGATTCGTGGACAGAGCTCGATCGAGAATTTGTGATCTTCCACGAATTAGGGCACTGCTATTTGGACAGAGGGCACTATGATGCAATTGATTCAACAGGCATGTGTGTAAGTATGATGAATGGCACGGCACAAGGCTGTGAAGGACAATATAATGAGCTCACTCGTGAAGCTTATATTGATGAATTATTCAATCCTTAAATGGATCGATTTATCGATGCTTTGAAATTTCGATCCCTTTAATCTTGCGATAAAAATCAGTCGCGTAAACATCAGTCATCGCAGAAACATGATCCAACACACTCATTACTTTTAAGTAGGGTGAGATGTCGTTTTTGTAGGTAGCATATTGATTGGGTAATAATTTGAGTACCTGTTTATCAAAGGCACTTTTTTCTACTTTAAGAACCGCTGGAATATACATTGCCAAAATTTCTGACATGACATTGTAGCCAGCAATTTCTATTTCTACAACCGAATCATGATTATAGATTTTATCAATAGAACGTTGTTCAATCAATTTTAAGCTTGGGCATCTCGATTCTATCTCATCAATCAAAGTATTTTTATATGTTCCTTCTAATATATCCTTACGTCGTTCGATAAATACATCTGCTGATTCTTGAACCAATGCATTGATACATTTTGCACGTAAGAATGAAACGGCTGAATTATCGTCTTGTAAATCATTTAAAATGTCATCAATTCGTTGCATGTCCTCCCCTTTCCGATTGATCTCTTTGATTACACCCAAAAAAAGAGCTTTTATCTCTTCGATAGAAATAATACCTAATCGATGGGCATCTTCCATATCGACAATGCGATAACAAATATCGTCTGCTGCCTCTACCAAATAAACAAAAGGATGCCTTTGATAACATTGAATACCATTCTCATCTTTCACCATATCTAGAGTTTGTGCTATCTCCAAAAAGATGTCTTCTTCCGATTGAAAGAAACTATATTTTTTTCGATGTTTAAACCGTTTGTTGACCTCACTAGATCCACAAGGATACTTAAAGATTGAAGCCAAGGTTGTCATTGTCAAACCCAATCCTCCTTCTGCTTTACCATTGAAATTCTGAGCCAATACTCGTAGCGCATTCGCATTTCCTTCGAATTGAATAAGATCATTCCATTCCTTTTCAGAAAAAAAATTTCGGAGAGCGATACCATCAATTTTTTTATCCTTAGAATCCAAAAAATAAGTTGAGATTGCATCTTCTCCAGAATGACCAAAGGCTGGATTACCAATATCATGTGCTAAGCATCCCGCCGCTATGATTCCCGATAAATCAAATTTATAAAACTCAAAAGCAGGATCTTTTGTGTCTTTTATTTCATTGACGGCAATAAATTCACCGACCATTGCACCCAAAGATCGTCCGACAGAAGATACTTCAAGAGAATGAGTCAAACGGTTATGAACAAATGTACTCCCTGGCAATGGGAACACTTGAGTTTTACTTTGTAAACGCCTAAAGGCCGAAGAAAAAATCAGTCTATCAAAATCCCTTTGGTAGTCCGTCCTTGTCCCATCCAAGCTTTTCTTCTTACCTACTCTTTGGTGGGTAAAGCAATTTTTCCATTCCATATTTCTAAACGCTCACTAATTGAACAACAAAAGTACAAAGTTAAGTGATTAATCATTGAGGTATTCATTTGATCATATTGTATTTATGTCCTGAGCAATTCAATTCGAATCCTTAAAATTTGACATCTTGTGCCTATAAAATATACGGAATGAGAAAATATATAATTTTTGCTACCTTTTGTTTTTCATCAATTTTGCAAGCTCAGCAAACAGGATCATTTGTTTTGAATGTTCAATTTGAAGAAACAGACTATAACGAAAACAGAAACCTCTACTACTTTGTACCAGAAGATTATGACGAAAACAAACAATATCAGTTGGTTGTCGGATACCGAGGAGGGCCCCATAGCAATGCTGGTGAATTCAGAGACCAACTTCAATTTCTGTCCGATGAAATCGGTGCGATCATTCTATGCCCAGAAAACGAAGCACATTTTTGGAATAATGAAGGATTAACAAAACAGCTTTTTCAATATTCTTTAGATACGACGATGTCTATGTATTCTATCGATCCTGAGTATATCTATTTGACAGGATTATCATATGGTGGACGTCATGCTGTCATCACAGCCTTTGATACAGATTATGGTGCAATTCCAGCTTTGCGTGGAGTCATCCCTTTTGCGACTGGAAGCGAAGGTGATTTACAACCAAACTACGAGGCGATTAATCAATTTGCCCCAGCATGTATTTGCATTGGATTAAATGATAGTAATAACTTTATAAACGTTGCCAATAATCTTCACAATGATATTATAGCGGCAGGTGGAAACTCATTTTTAAACGAAATTCCTGGCGTTGGACACACGGTGGAATTTGCAAGTTTTCCTGATGAAATGATGGAGTGTATTAAATTTATCGAAGACGTTTACATCACCAATGTTCCAAAGATATTCGCTACTGATATCAGCTTGAATATAACGCCCAATCCGGTTAAAGATAGCTTTCAATTTATTAGTAACGAAGAATACCCTCGATCCTCATTTCAAATCATAGATGTTTCCAGAAAAACAGTAAAATCCGGAACAGTAAAAAAAGACGTTTCGTATGATATCTCTACTTTACCATCTGGCACCTATTTCATTAAAACTAGGATCGAAGGACATTCTTACACCCTTAAAATGATTAAACAGTAATCTTATTTAATAATGATTTTTTGAGATGTTTTGCCTTTCGGCGAATGAATATTTAGGAAATAAATTCCAGGTTTCAATCTTGTGTTGACATTGATTACTTTATTTTGTTTAGATACATTTTGCAGAAAAACTTCAGCACCTAAACTGTTGTAGATTCTGAGGACGCATGCATCGTCCCGACTTTCGTCGAATTGAATAGTAAACACTCCGTTACTAGGATTAGGAAAAACAATTAGGTTTGGTTTATTTTCATGGAGTATTTTTGTAGCTGTTGATTGAGAATTTGTAAATCGTAATCGTTTGATCTCAATATAACAATCTTCTACAGGTCCCTCATTTTTCAATTTAAATTGAATGGCTCTTAGTGATTCCAGATTTATGATCTCATTATCTTCATCTTTGAAATCATCTAGGGAAATCAAAAAACTTTGCTGACCAATCATCAATACTTCCTCGTGAAATTTGTTTCCATTTTCATCTTGAAGCGAGATAATCCAATTTTGATTGGTATTCAAATCAAAGGCTAAAAAGTCAAAATCTCCAATATCCTGAGGGATTCCGGCATAGTGTATATTTCTAATGACTGATAATTCTGAAATGTCCTGTCTTTGAATCTTTATATTTCGATCCATATAAAAATTAACAGGGTCCATCTCAACAAACTCCTGCTCCTCTTCTATAAAATCATCTTGATCACTGACAATCCACAATCCATCTGCAATATAGATTTCATCGATCAATGACTCCTCATGCGAAAAGAACATCTCACAATCATAGAATCGAGTATTATCAAAAGAATACTCTTGCACGAGTTCTCCTGTAAAATCAATATTCACAATATCTTCTATTGGATCCAGATTGGCTAAAGAACGAGTAAAACTATTTAGTTTTATCTCATCAGAAACCTGCCCCGGATTCTTAAATTGCAAATCCATTTTACCGTTCAGGTAATTTAATTTTGAAACATAAAACTTTGGCAATTCTGGTTGAGTGGATTGTTCTTTTAACACATTGATTTCTTCGGCGCGATCAAGTGCATACTGAATGATCTCCTTGATGGCAACCAAACTAGTACTCTTTATTTCATAATTCAGATAAGTGCCATTTCTTTGATACTGACTTTTATTCCAGAAGGATTCCACTTCGAATTCATCAGGGTTTTGGCGAAGGAAAGAATAACAAGTATTATAATACGTCGAGCCATCTGCTCCCAAGCAAGATGAAATAATAAATTCATTTCCTAAAATGTCCGTCATAAAAACATCTAAGATCTCCACTGCATTTAACCGGCTATGCATATTAAAAAAACCATCAAAAGTTTCACCTGAAGTTTTTGTTGCAAAAAGAGCCGCGACAACTCCTTGACCATTAACATAATCTACTGAAAATACGGATTGAGCGTTGGTTGATTCAATAATTTCAAAATCAGTGGTATTAATGGCCATCGCCTCATTTTCCAATTGAAATGGAATCCAATAATTTAACTGCTCAGAAGTAGCAGTCGTCTCAGCAATTAGGCTTAAGGTTAACAATAAACAGGCAAGAATTTCAAAAAATCGATAGGTATTTGTTTTCATGATCAATACTATTTGAATGATATTTGATATAACAAAGATGTCCCTAGCCTTCCCTAATTTTTAGAATTTTCGTTTTTCGGTTTAATTAGTCCGTGAAATGAACAATATATCATGTATTTTGGGTAAGCATAATTGCATTAAAATAGAATAAGGATGAAAGGAATCGTTTTTACAGAGTTTTTTGAGATGGTTGAAAAGATGTTTGGGGATGACATGTCTGATAAATTAATCGAAAACACTGACTTGCCATCAGGAGGAGTTTATACTGCAGTCGGCACCTATAGCCATGCTGAAATTGTACAGCTTTTATTCAAGCTGAATGAATATACGGGTATTGAAATTGGTACACTTCTAAATACTTTCGGAAAGTATCTTTTTGATACATTCCTTGCCAATTATCCCGCTTTCTTTGATGCTGCAGATAACGCCTTCGATTTTTTAGAATCAATTCAGCAATACATCCATGTGGAGGTATTAAAATTATATCCTGATGCCCAACTCCCTAAATTTTCGACGGAAGTCGTAGATCCTAACACACTAGAAATGATATACGAATCTGATCGAAAGATGGCTGATTTTGCCGAAGGTTTAATGGAAAAAAGTTTGTTGCATTACAATGAAAATGCAGATATCATTAAAAAACCACTTGTTGATGATCATTCCAAAGTTTTATTCATTATAAAAAGGCGTACATAATGTCCGATTTGGAAAGACTTCAAAGAAAACTAGATCGTGCCGTTGCGGCTCGTAAACAAGCTGAAGTTATTCTTGAAAAGAAAGCGATAGAACTTTATAATACCAATCAAAAGCTTAAAAAAATAAATAGTGACTTAGAGAAAGAAATCAACAAACGAAGTGAAGCGCTGATCAAAAGTGAATTTAAGTATCGGAGTATCATTGAAAACATGAATCTCGGTTTACTTGAAGTGGATCTCGAACAAAACATCACCAAAGCCTATCCTCTTTTTTGTCAAATGGTAGGATATTCTGAAGCAGAACTTATGGGTCAAAATGCACAGGATTTATTGGTGGTGAAAGATTTCATTCCAATCTTAGAGGAGCAACATATTCTTCGAAACAAAGGTGAAGGTCATGCCTATGAAATACAAATAAGACGAAAGAACGGTGAGATCATTTGGACAATGATTAGTGGAGCTCCGTTTTTAGATATGGAAGGAAATGTGATTGGTTCGATCGGGATTCATTATGATATTACTGATCGAAAAAACATGCAATCGGAATTGGAAAACGCCAAAGCGATTGCTGAAAATGCGCAAAAGGCAGAGACTCAGTTCTTGGCAAGTATGAGTCATGAAATTCGTACACCTTTAAATGCGATTATTGGGATGTCTCATTTAATCCATGACACGAACTTGAGTCTGGAACAAAAAGAATACATGGAGATTCTTTTGAGTTCAGCCAATATATTACAATCTCTTATCTCTGATATCCTTGATATCTCTAAAATTGATGCAGGGACCATCGAAGTTCAACAACGCCCTTTTGATATTGTACAGTTATTGAAATCCTTGGAAAGAACTTTTCAAGTGAAACTCGATAGCAAACCGGTTAACTTAATATTGAATATTGATGCTACCATTAATACTTTAATTGTAGGAGACGAACTTCTCATCAATCAAGTCTTACTCAATCTAATTAGTAATGCTGAGAAGTTTACAAAAGAAGGGTTGATTCAAGTAGACATTCAATGTATTTCCAAAAATGAAAGTGAATACATTTTAAGATTTGTAGTTCAAGATTCTGGAATTGGAATCGAAGAAGATAAAATTGATTTAATCTTCCAACAGTTCAAACAAGCCAGTGCTGAAATTAGGGAGACCTATGGTGGTACAGGCTTAGGTCTTGCCATCACAAAAAAACTTATTGGTTTAATGGGTGGTGATATCGAAGTGACAAGTGCATTAAACCAAGGGACAAGCATGTCTTTCGAATTGAAGTTTAAAAATTCTGGAATCCCAACAAAAGAAAAACAAAATCTAAGTTTTGTAAACAAAGAATACTCGGATGTACAGAAACCAGTATTGGTCGTAGAGGACAATAAGATGAATCAAAAGTACATTACCAAATTGTTACAAAAATGGAATCTATCATTCGATTTGGCAGAAGATGGAATACAGGCAGTAGAAAGGACAAAATCGAAAGAATACGCGATCATTTTCATGGATCTACAGATGCCGAGAATGACTGGTAATGAGGCGACTAACATTATACGAACAACAGATAACCCAAATAAGTCGGCTCCAATCATCGCACTAACGGCTTCCACCCTACTTTCTAAAAAACAAGAAGCCTTATCTTTAGGAATGTCTGATTTTTTATCAAAACCATATAATCCCAAAGGGCTCGCAGAAATCATCGATACTTATATAGATCGCTCAGCACCAAAAGCATTGGACGAAAGTCCAGAAGAATTTCAATTTAACGCTCAATTGAATGTCGAATATTTAAATGAAATGTTTGATGGAGATTTGGAATATGCCAAAGATATGTTTGAGACGTTTTTAATATCCACTCCTCCAGATTTCAAGGAAATTGAAAATTTGTTAAACGACGAACAAATCTTAGAGGCCGGAAGAAGAGCCCATAAAATCAAACCAACATTTATTATGGTTGGTCTAGATCAACTCGGTGAAGATTTACAAGAATTAGAAAAAATTGCGAGTGCCGGGAAAATAAATGAATCGATAGAATTATATAAAAAGATTAAAATCTATTTCAACGACCACGTTAATTTGGTCCAAAGTGATTTTGAAA
>JAHDCZ010000015.1 GCA_020629615.1 Saprospiraceae bacterium | reverse complement strand
AAGATGTCAAGGATATTGTAAAGGATATTAAGAAAGATAAGAGTAAGGACAATTAAGCATTAAAATTGTCAATCAAATAATAATTGTACTTTTACTAAATTAGGGTTCTTCAAAGAGATAGGTTTCTTTGCCAGATTCAAATATTTATAATATTAAATTAACACCAATGAAAAAAATTATTGCTCTTGCTTTTTTTATTGCTCTTACTCAGTTTCAACTAAATGCTCAGGGATCTGCATCGACTAAAATATTTCATGGCATAGGTAGTTACTTCAGTTTATATTCTTTACCTACTGAAAACAGTTTTTCCGAAGAAATATCCTATGATTATGGTTTTTATTACAAATTTAGATATAACCTTGTTGATCTTGGTGATAATTTATCCATCAGCACAGAAACTAATCCCAGTCTTGGTCTTGATTGGGTAAGTGGAGATGGGTTTTTTGGAATTGAATCGCCAACTTATCTTTCTTTAAACTTTGGAGCAGGATCGACCTATGATTCCGATGCAAATCTTGGTTTAGGTCTTAGTGCTGGCTACAATTTGCATTTTTTGCCAATTACCGGTGATAGGGAATTATATGGAGCCTTAAGTGCACAAGTTTCTATACGTTATTGGTCCAAAGTTTCATTGGTTGAATACTTCTTGAGAATCGAACAATTTACTAAAGAAAATTCTGATGGATCTTCATCAGGAGTATTTTCAATTGGAGTTTGTAAGTTTCTTGGATATTGATTTCGATTTGAACTTATTGAAATATGAATTTTAAAAATCCCCTTTTAAGAATTGGATTCATTATTCTTACTTTTTGCTATGTTAGCTCGAGTAGTTCCCAAGAAGATTTAATAATCACTGAATCAAACTTAAACGTTTCGTTCGATTTAGATTCCAATTTAGATCCTGTTGCTAGTTATTCTTATCACATATGTTATGAATATAACGGAGTAATCGATTACTCTTTTTCAAAAGCTATTTTCTTTGATAATAATTCTGAGATAAAAAACTTAGTTAAAAGATCTGGAAAGAAAATGAAAAAGGCTAAAATCAAACCGGTGATTTCGGATTACCAAAGTGAAGGTATTTTTCATTCGGATTTGAAGCTAATGTATTTCGAACATCTTTTTAAAGAATCGGAAAATAGACTTTGTATTGAATATACGAAGGAAATTAATGACATTCGCTTTATTGATCCTATTTATTTTCATGACGTATGTGAGAGTAATATTATCAAGGTCAATATTACAGTGCCTAAATGGTTGGATTTGAAAACTGTTGAAATCAATTTTAACAAGACTGATCAAAAAATAAAAATTGTTAAAAACAAAAGAAAAACAGAATATTCCTTATCAAACATTCCAAAAGCGTTTACTGATCGTTATGAGCCTTCTAGAAGTTGTGTTTATCCGCATATAATATTAGTCCCGCAAAAAATACGACAGGGGTCTGATCAAATAGATATTTTCTCAGATGTAGGAGATTTATATGGGTGGTATAGTGATTTAGTATCTTCAGTATCCAACAATACTCAGAAATTTGAGGAGCTAGTAAGTGAATTAACTAAAAACAAAACATCTGATTTAGAGAAAGTTAAATCCATATACTATTGGGTCCAAGATAATATTCGTTACGTAGCATTTGAATATGGAATCATGGGATTTAAACCTGAAGATTGCCAATCCGTTTTCGGGAATAAGTTTGGAGATTGTAAAGGTATGGCAAACCTTACCAAAGAGATGTTAAAGTTAGCTGGGTTCGACGCTAGACTTACTTGGATTGGTACTACTGATCTTCCGTACAACTACAATATTCCATCATTGGTAGTTGACAATCATATGATTTGTACTGTATTTCTTGATAAAGAAAAATACTACTTAGACCCTACAGAAAAGTATGGGGATTTCGGAAAAAATGCAGGACGACTGCAAGGAAAACAAGTCCTAATTGAAGATCAATCGAATTATATTATCGATTCGATTCCTTTTAATGGTGGCAAAGATCATTCATATCTTTTTACTGGAAACTTTGACTTAAATATTGATCAATTGGTTGGAGAAGCTGAAATAAAATTAACTGGAGACCAAAAAACAAATGTTTTGAATTCCATTTTCAGTATGGCACAAAATGACAGAATGGATTTTGTCAGAAATTTCACAGCATCTTTTGATAAAAATTATGAAGTTGATATCGATACTTATCCAAACGAGGATTATAGAGATAAAAATTTTCTTTTGGAGTTTGAAATGATCAAAAAGAATAGTGTTATCAACCTAGAAAACGAAGTTTATGTAAATCTCGAAATAGGTAACGAATTTGGAGGTTATAGTATTGATGAAGATCGTATTACGCCCATTAAAACAAGTAGTCCAGTCTTTATTAAAAAGGTAATAACATTAAATATTCCGAATGCCTGGAAAATTAATTATATCCCCGAAAATCTTCAAATCGCAAATGAAAATTATCGCTTGAATCTGAATTTTAAACAAATTGATAGTACAATAACATATACCAAAACAATTGAAATTGTGAATGGCATTCTTATGCCGAAAGATTTTGACAAATGGAATTCTGATATTAAACAACTTTCAGAAAAATATGAAGATACTATCATTCTCGAAAAAATGTAATCCATATGAACAAACTAGTTATCCTTTTTCTACTTCTTTCTTGTACTTTATCAGCTCAAAAGAAAAGATCAGATAAAGAGTTAAAGAAATTTGAAGAAAAAAGTTTAAAATACTTTAAAACAGTTTTTGGCGAAGATGACAAATCATTCAACATTAGTAAAGCCCCTAATAAATGGAAGGACAAAGCGGCAGTTGTACTATTCCAAAAAATACACATTGCCTTTTTAAGAAATACTTTTACTGATAAAAATTCTACTAGGGGAATTATTAGAAAAAAAATATTACTTCAAGATAAGTCAGCTATAGAGGATTTTGCTGAATACTTTTTTCAACCTTCCGATGCTGGAGGTATCAAGATAATCAAAGCAAATGGAGAAAAACTCACGGTAGACTTAAAAAAAGCCATTAAAGTTGAAACAGAAGTACCTGACAGATATAAAGATGATTTCCATTCTGAAAACTTTTACAAGATCGCAATTCCAAATTTAGAGGTTGGCGATATTATAGATTATTTTAAAGTATTTACGCAGGATTACTCCAACAATATAGAGCTAATAGCCACTTTGAATTCTTCGATTCCGATTCTTTCTCAACAAATAATTTTTGATGTTGATAAACATTGGACTTTTTATTACAATTCTATTAACGATGCTCCAGAATTTGTTCAAGACAAAAAAGGAGGAATAGATTTGAAAGGGCGAAGAAGAAAAATAGTCAAACGTTTTGTATTAAATGATTCTAATAGACCGGCTGAACAAAAGGAAAGATGGAAGCCTCGATTCAAAACAGAGCCTTGCATAAAAATCATGGCAATTCAACAAAATGGTTTTATGGCCAATAAAAAAGAACCGATTCAAAAAACTCTTGATCCCAAAGATGTTTTGAAATCAGGAATTTCAACTTTCAAGCTGTATATCCAATCTTTCCAAAAGAATGTTGAAAATGAACTAGATGGAAAAAGCATTAAAAAAATGAATGCTCAAAATAGAGTTGAAACTATATATAGAGGTATGCGATTGGCTTTTTTGAAATTAAATATTTCTAAAGAAAATTTAAATTTAATTGAAGACGGTTTTACAGAATCCTTATCTCATTATTATTATGAAATAAGGAGTGAGATATTCGCGGGTACCTTCGTTAAACTTTTGGACAAATATGAATTAGATTCCGACTATGTAATTGCTACACCCAAATATTATGGAACTCTTGATGAGGTAACAACATTAAAGGAAATAATTTTTGGCGTATATGTACCAGAAACAAAAGAGTATTATTGGCCTTTTGATAATTATTTGTCTCCTGGATCATCCATCGAAGGAATTGATGGCACCAAGGCATTAACCATTCATCAAGAGAAATTAGGTCGCAGAAAAGGTGTGTTTCAAAACGTAGACCTTCCTAAATCTGATTATAAAAAAAATATTATTACAAATAATATTGACGTTTCAATAGAGGACAAAACAACTTCTTTTGCATGTAATCTTACTTTTGAAGGCTCCTTCAAAAAATCATATAGCCCCAAAATCCTATATCATACCGAATATATGCTTGACGAAATTCTTTTTTTAAAAAATAAAAAAGATGGTAAATCATTATTGGATAAAAAAAAGAAAAAAAAGAAAAATCCTAATAAACAATTGAAAAAAACACTTAAATCATATGATGAACTTAATGATGATAAATCCGAGATAATTGAAAACTTCATTTCTGAGGATTTTAAAGTTGATAAATTCGAAACTTATTCTATTAATAAAAATGGTGTAGAAAATAAGAGTTCCCCTTTAGAATTAAGCTATTCATTTAGTTCGGATCAGTATATAACCAAAGCAGGACCAAATTTATTTTTAAACATTGGAGAATTAATAGGTGGTCAGGTTGAACTGTCTGATACTGAACTTGAAAAAAGAAGATATTCTGCCGAACTGAATTTTGCCAAGTCGATTGTCAATAATATTAATATAACTTTGCCAGAAGGGTTGATTGCCCACGGTCTAGAAGATTTAAAAATTAATGTTGATAATTCTATTGGTTCCTTTATTTCAACTGTAACTCAAGAAGGTCAAACACTAAAAATCTCAACCTCTAAAATCTATAAAAACGAAATTGTTTCAGCAGAGGAATGGAGTAATTTAGTGAAAATGTTAGAAGCCGCTTATGATTTTACTCAAAAGAAACTTGTCCTTAAACAAAAATAGACGTTGGCTTTCAAAATATTATTTATTTTAAGGGCGACTTTAATTTAGCCGCCCTTTTTATTTGCCTTAGAATACTAAAATATTGTAATCTTCATTACCGCTCGATCATCAATGTTATAAATCTCTTCTTCAATTAATATTGGAGAATAACCATAAAAGTTAATATCATATTGATCTTTTAAGTAAGGAGATTCCTCCTCAAAATTTGTTTGTCCTAATTTATTCAGGATGATGACTTTATTCTTAAAATTAAAAATGACTTTATCATTAGATAATGCTATTCCACCAATCCGATCATGAAAGGACCTCGTCCATTTTGTCTCCTTTGAAATATCTAGTTTTATAATTTCCGTGTTGTTTCGTATTAGTATGGCATCCAATTCAATAAGAAATTGCTCAGGTCCAAAACTTGAATTGATTTCCCATTCAAACAATTTTTCTCCTGTGTATACATCAAATTTAATCGCAGTATCTCTAGCTACATAAACCATATACCTGTTTTCAAAAAGCTTAGGAACTAAACGACCATAATTTGGTACACTTATATCTACAATCTCTACCCCATTAATGTCGACAACTGCAAGATTTGTATGCATTTGACTTGAAGAGCCTTGGCGAATTTCCACTACATAAGTATTAGGATCTACTTGAAATGCTTGATTGATTCTCTTGTCTTTTAAACTCAGAATTGCAAGTGAAGTATTATCCCCAATTGCACTTCTATATAAAATAGAAGTATCTGGATTAGTGCTAGAAGATATATTTCTAACATATAGATAATTATTATCACTCCAATCAACTACTTGATCGCAAGAGTTGTTTTCGATTCTTGCAATTGTACGAACCTGTTTTGTCTTTAAGTTTAGTGCTACAATTTCTTCTTCATTTGAAAACTGTACTTCTTCCTTAAATTCGTTTCGTAGAAAATTAGAAACATTATTAAGCCTGTATCCACGTAGCCGCTCATTTAGTTCTTCAAATTCATTATGTCTTTGACCATTATGAGTAAAATATCCATGCATTTTATATCCATGCATGATACGTTCATTAACAGGTATAGAAACTATTACCCCATCTGTTGCCGTATATAATTTACTTCTACTATTATAGGATGATGAATCGACATTGAATGGATTATACCAATTAAGCTCAGATTGAAAAGCAGGGTTTTCATTTAAATTACTTCCTGAATTTGAAGAATTAGATTTAGGTATTGCTCTAGCAATATCTACGATAGTTATATCCGAACAAGAAGAAAAAAGTAAAAGAGCAAGGAACATTTTAATTAGATTTTTCATTTTTTTAGATTTAAAAATTTAAGAATCCGTTTTGTAAAACCTTTATTTAATTTCTTGAGTATTGAAATCTACTTCTACTATCACATTTTCCTTCTTAAAGAATAATTTGTTATCAAAATGTTTAGAAGAACGAAGTAATTCCAATTTATAGAGTTCAAAGCCTATTAAGCGATCATTGATCGCATGTCTCTCCTTCACTGCATTCTTTGAAGTATCCGACCATAAAATAGGGGTGGATTGAGAAATTTGAATCGCTCTTTCAGCATTAAATGGAATAAAAACGAACTGGTCATCTACTAGAAGCTGAACATAATTAGTTCCTTCCGTTTCAGCAAGATTTTCGTAATATGCTAAATCCATTTGATCTGGATCCACATCCTGCGCTTCGGTACTAAAGACACCATAAAATAATGCACCTATGATTATTGCACCTGCAATCGAATCGGCCTCGCGATCATCATAACAAGATGTAAAAAGTAAAAGTGCTGCTAAAAAAATTGTTACTCGTTTCATATCTAAATTTATTTTGTTTTTAAATGATGAAACAAACTTAAAGGCTAAAAAGCCTTATTTGTAAACAAATATGTCGTCGCTCAAAAAAGAAGTTTACAATACGTAAACCCATTGTCGATGTTTCAATCGTAGGACACAATACGTAATCTCAACAATTGCAGTAATCTCTCTTACGTAAAAATTGAACTTAGTTTATTTTCTATTTCAGGGAAAATCTTTTGGAACTGATCAGGAAAGTTAAAGTAGTAGTTAATCACTACAAATAATAAATCATTCGGCTCATAGCCTAAAATCTGAGTAACCTGCTCTTTTGTAAAACCAGAAATTTTTTCAAGATCGCTCCATGAGACATTCATCATGTCGGGCCAATCCTCTTTTTGATTTACATGAACATAAGCTTCCGCGAAAGCGTGAAAACCAATATTATACATGCTTTTTAAATTGAGCATGGGCGGGATAAAATGTTCTAGCGAAAATATGTATACCTGATCCTCGTTGTCAACCTCTATGGTGTGTAAAAATTTCATTTTAGGACTAGGAAAAGGATGCTTGTATATAAAAATACGGTCGTAGTCTCCAATAAGATAATCGTCTTTATAAAAACTCATCTGAACTGGCACATGAGCGATAATGGCTTTTATATCATCTGGTACCGAATGTCGTTCCACTCCAATGGATGTAAACTCTCTTGCTTCAATATACAGGCACAGCCGATTCCTAAATTTTTGTTGGTCCTCGGTATTCAATCCTATGTAAAACCGAGAATACTTCTGAAGCCATTCGATAATCGAAGAGTCCAATTGGAGAGGATATTTTTGTAAATACCAATAGTCCAATTGAGGATGAACCACATAAATTGCCGTTAGAAGAAAAATAGGAATTATCAGTAAAATAGCGACGTCGCTATATTTATAGGTGAAAGTAAAATACAAGAGTACCACTAAAACAACCGCAATCGGGATCGCAATAACCTTCGAAATCGAATAAATTCTCATAATTAGAATAATAAGGACATAAAATTATTATTTATTGTTTGGCGATAAGGAAAAAGCCTTTAAATTTGCCGTCGCTTTCAAAAGCAAGGTTTGGTGCCTTAGCTCAGTTGGTAGAGCAATGGACTGAAAATCCATGTGTCCCTGGTTCAATTCCTGGAGGCACCACTTAAGACCCAGTGAATTCGCTGGGTCTTTTATTTTTGAACTCCCGTTTGGCAATGTTTGTAGATACGCTTAGTACAGGAATTGGATTAATTAAAGTCTGTGCGGACTATGAAGGTGTAACTTCGATTGGTTTTATCTCAGAATTTATAGAACTTAAAGCAAATCCCAATATTCATACTACTCACGCCAAAAGAGAACTGGTACAATATTTTGGTGGAAGTATAAAAAAATTTACCGTAAGTCTATCCTTTCAAAACCCACCACCTTTCTATTTAAAAGTGTGGAATTATTTACTGAATATCCCATTCGGGGAAACCCGCTCATACCTAGACATTGCCAAAGTCTTGGGTGATGAAAAAGCAGTACGTGCTGTAGGACAAGCAAACGGTAAAAATCCTATTGCAATCATAGTTCCTTGTCATCGAGTGATCGGGTCAAACAATTCATTAACTGGATATGCCTATGGATTAGAAATAAAGAAGCACTTGTTGTCATTGGAAAATCCAAAAAAATTCGGATTTCAAAAAACTTTGTTTTAATTCAATTTGAAGTCTGCGATCAGTTTAAATTCAGGTATTTCGACCTTGAAATAAGTGTTGTCTTCTAAATTTTTCATAAGGTATGTGCCTCTCATTTTACCGATCGGTGTTGTCAGAGGAGACCATGATTGGTAATGATGGGTTTCTTCGGGTTGCAGAATTGGCTGGAGCCCAATGACTCCCTCCCCTTTTACTTCTCTTCGCACATTATTAGAATCTACAATAATCCAATGCCGCCGAACAAGTTGTACTTTATGGAATCCTTGATTTTCAATCGTAACATTGTAAGAATGAACAAATTTATTTTTATCCGGCATTGATACCTCTGCCTCGTAACGAGAACTAACGGAAATTCTAATTCTATTTGTGATTTTAGATGGCATCTTAAACTTTCAAAAATTCCAAAATCAATTTTTCAGCTTCCTTAAAAGCTGTTTCTAGATCATCATTCAATAAAACGGTGTCAAATTTTTGTTCGTATCTCATTTCTCGCTTAATACGTCTGATTCTTTTTTTAAGACTCTCTTCGGATTCTGTATTACGATTTTTTAGCCTTTGAACATGAATTTCAAAGGACGGAGGTTTTACAAAAATAGCAAGACATTGTTCTCCGTATTTTCTTTTAATATCTCTTGCGCCTCGTACATCTATATCAAAAACAATGTGCTTTTGGGCTTCCCACAAACGAGAAATTTCGGACTTTAGTGTGCCATAAAATTGATCTTCATAAACCTCTTCCCATTCTACAAATTTTCTTCTACGCCTTAAATCTTTAAATTCTTCTAGAGAGAAGAAATAATAATCTTTGCCATGTTTTTCCTTTTTTCTTTTTTCTCTCGTAGTAGCAGAAACAGAGAAATCTAAAAAATCAAAGGTTTTTAGTAGATGGCGAACAATCGTGGTTTTTCCCGCTCCAGATGGTGCGGTAAAAAGAAACATTTTGCCCTTAAAGTCAATTTCTTTTTTCACTAGATGATATTTGCCACTTGTTCTTTAATCTTTTCCAACTCGTCTTTCATACCCACAACGAGCTGCTGAATATTTGATTCTTGGGCTTTAGCCCCGAGCGTATTAATTTCTCTTCCCATTTCTTGGGCTATAAATCCTAGTTTCTTTCCTTTCATAGGTTCTTGAGTATGTAAAACCTCTTTGAAAAACTTGCAATGTTGACTAAGTCTCACTTTTTCTTCATTGATATCTAATTTCTCCAAGTAAAAAATTATTTCTTGTTCAAAACGATTTTGATCAACCTTTTGAGATCCCTTGAACTCTTCCAAATTTTTGATCATTCTCTCACGAACATTTTTAATTCTTCCTTCTTCAAATGGAACGACATCATTCAATTTTGTCTCTATGCTAGAGATCTGATAATTTAAATCATTATTCATTGCCACAGCTTCTTTCTCTCGAAAAATATTTAGAGCTTTCACAGCCTCTTCAGCAAGGGCGATTATCATTTCTCCTTCTTCTTCATCTAAAGTAGAATTAAAAGGCTTTATGACGTTTTGAATTCTTAAAATAGCAGTCAAAAAATCTCCCTCTTCAAATTGCAGTTCAGATTGAAGATCTTTCAATTCGGCATAATACTTTTTAAACAATGGTTTATTCAAACCAAACTCGTCGTCTCCTTCCTCAGAATCAATGGTAATTGTTCCTTCAATTTTTCCACGATATGCCTTTTTCAAAATAGTATTTCGTAACTGAATTTCCTTTTCTTTATAGTTTGGTGGGATTTTCATTCGAAGATCGGATGTTTTACCATTCAGTGATCGCAATTCAATGGTGATCTTTTTATTCTTGTAGTTCCCAGTTGCTTGACCAAAACCGGTCATGGATAATAACATATGGTAGAATTTTAATCTTTTGCAAAGATAGGTTTTGCAAAGTATATGGCAATTAGAACGAATTCTTTCTATCAAAAAAGAACTTATACAGTTGAATAAGAAGCAATTACGGAAAAAACTTATTTTGAAAAAGGACTAAAAAGATTTCTCTTAATCATAAAAATTGCGAAATTTGCGTCACTTTTTAACTAAGGTTAGTTGGTCATAACTAATTAAAAACCAAATATTAACGATGAGAAAAGCTGATCTTGTTGCTTCGATTTCTGAAAAAACTGGTGTTCCTAAAGTAGATGTTTTAGTAACATTAGAAATGTTATTTAAAGAAGTAAAAGGATCCTTATCAGAAGGAGAGAATGTTTACATCAGAGGATTTGGATCTTTTGTGATCAAAAAACGAGCTAAAAAGATTGGTAGACATATTAAAAAAAATGTGGCTATTGAGATTCCAGAGCATTATATCCCTGCTTTTAAGCCTGCAAAAATATTTGTTGAGCAAGTGAAAACTAATGTTTCGGAATTACCTGATGATTTGTCAGACAAATAAATAAATAATGACAAAAACTCAATCAATCGTCTTAGTCATAATTGGTTTACTTTTTGTCATACTTTACTTTGGCTGTGAAACTAAGCCAAAAGAAATGCAGCTCGCCGAAAAGTCACGAGCTTCCAAAATTGAAGTTACTGGTTTTCAAACTTTGATGCTTGACGCGAAAAAAAACTTATCAAAAAATGACAAGGATATTTTTAATGCGTACAATGTAGAATTGAATAATTCTCTAGAAGATTCAAGTAAAGTCAAGGTTATTAAAAAAATTGCAGCAAAATGGTATAGCTTAGGCCACCACGCGATAAGTGGTAATTATGCTGAAGAAATAGCAAAAATTGAAGACAACGAAAACAGTTGGTCAATAGCTGGAACTACGTATGTACTGTGTACCAAAGCTTCTGAAGAAGATAAGATGAAGCAGTACTGCCAAACGAGATCCGTTAAATGTTTTGAAAATGCAATTTCACATAATCCTGAAAACCTAGATAACAAAGTTAATTTAGCATTAAGTTTTGTAGAATACCCTCCATCAGACAATCCAATGAAAGGAATTCTAATGCTTATTGATTTGAATAAAAAGAATCCTGAAAACGTTAGTATCCTAAATCAACTGGGTCGATTAGGGATGCAAACCAATCAGTTTGAAAAAGCTGCTCAACGGTTAGAAAAAGCACTGAGCATTGAGCCGAACAATAATATTACTGCTTGTCTTTTGGCGAAAGCCTACAAAAGCTTAGGAAAAAATTCTGAAGCGAGTAAAATGGATAAGTTGTGTAATGAATTAAATAGATAATAAAAGATATATAGTATGCCTTGTGGTAAAAAAAGAAAACGACATAAGATTTCAACGCACAAAAGAAAGAAGCGTTTAAGAAAGAACAGACATAAGAAAAAGAATAAATAGAACTTAGAGTAAGTACTATTTTACTTAGTATTTTACTAAGTTCTGAATGTGTAAGAATTTAGACCTCAATAAAGTAAATAATAAACTTTATTGAGGTTTGATATACATAGAAATATGTTATCCTCCCTCTTATAATCCCGTCTCAAGAAACACATTCTTCTCTGTATTTGCTCTGCAAAAAAACAAACTGTGGATAAAGAATTGATCATTAATTCGTCTCCCACAGAGGTAGAAATCGCGTTACTGGAAGACAACAAACTTGTTGAAATCCATCGCCAAAAAACCAACAGTAATTTTACTGTGGGAGATATTTTTTTAGGTACCGTCAAAAAACTAATGCCTGGTCTAAACGCAGCATTCGTTGATATCGGTCACCGAAAGGATGCATTTTTGCATTATACTGATTTGGGTCCTCAGCTTAAATCACTGTTGAAGTTTACCAAACTTTCAATGGAGGGTAAGCTAAATACACATAGATTAGAAAATTTTGATTTAGAAAAAGACATTCTAAAATCAGGGAAAATTGAACAAGTTTTAGACAAGAAAACCCCTGTTTTAATTCAAGTACTGAAAGAGCCCATCTCTACTAAAGGTCCTAGATTAAGTTGTGAATTAACCATTCCTGGTCGATATCTCGTCTTAACTCCTTTTCAAAAAGGAATCTCAATTTCAAAAAAACTATCGAGTCCAGAAGAAAGAAAACGACTCCAACTACTTATTGAAAGTATTAAACCAAAGAAATTTGGAATCATCGTAAGAACAGCTGCAGAAGGAAAAAAAGTAGCTGATTTACACGAAGAAATGCGCAATCTAGAAAACAAGTGGAATAAAATACATACTGAGTTGAAAACTTGTCAGCCTCCTGCCAAATTGCTTAGTGAAATTGATAAAACAACAAGTATTTTAAGAGATATCCTTAACGATTCTTTCAACAAAGTAGTTGTTAACGATCCAGAATTATATAAAGGGGTCAAAAGCTATTTAAAATCTGTAGCTCCTTCGAAAGTTAAAATTCTTTCTCAGCACAACGGCAAAAAACCGATATTTGAAGCTTACGGTGTTACACGTCAAATTAAGGCTTCTTTTGGAAAAACATCCACCATGTCCAGTGGTGCTTATATTGTATTGGAGCATACAGAAGCGATGCATGTAATTGACGTAAACTCTGGGCCAAAGATGCAGCGTAAAAACCAAGAAGATGCCTCGATTGCAGTAAATCTTGAATCCGCAAAGGAAATCGCTAGACAACTTAGATTACGAGATATTGGAGGCATCATCTTGATTGACTTCATTGATATGAGAAAAGCTCCAAATCGTCAATTGTTGTTCAATTCTATGAAAGAATACATGAAGAATGATCGTGCTCAGCACACTATTCTTCCTTTGAGTAAGTTTGGCTTAATGCAAATCACACGTCAGCGAGCTAGACCCGAAGTCAAAATAAATACTTCAGAGACTTGTCCAAGCTGTAAAGGTTCTGGGAAAGTAAATCCAACTGTTTTAATTACTGATGATATTGAGCGGGATTTAAGATTTATCTTGAATAGTCGTCCGAAAAGTAAATTAAAGTTAGTTGTACATCCATATGTGGAAGCTTACCTAAAAAAAGGGTTTATGAATGTTCAGAAAAATTGGTTTTTTAAGCATTCTAAATGGATCAAAATATCTTCGAACATGGACTTTCATTTAAATGAATTCAAGTTTTTTGATAGTAATGATGATGAAATAAGGTTAAATTAGAATGAAATAAATCCATTTCTTGTGCATAAGTCTTTGGCTGATTTCGTTTCTGACAACTTTAAAGCGAAAGATAGAATTCTATTTACTGTTTTAAATTGGGGATTAGGTCACGCTAGTCGTTCCATTCCACTTATTAAAGAACTCATAAAAATTGGTTGTGAGATCGCAATAGCAAGTGATGGCAATGCTCTTAAACTTTTAAGAAGAGAATTTCCAACCTCAAAAACCTATATGCTAGCGGCCTACGATGTACATTATGCTCATAGAAGTATGGTGTTAAATCTATTTAGACAATCTCCTCGACTAATGTTTGCGATCAGAGAGGAAAAAAAGCAAACAGCCAAAATTGTCAAAGAATTTGGAGCTTCCATTATTATCGCTGATAATCGTTATGGTACCTTCCACAAGAATTGTTTAAATTATTTCATTTGTCATCAAATTGGGATACAATCGAGCTCCAAAACTCTCAATAAAATATTACGCAAAGTCCATACTTCTTTCATTAATCGATTTGATGTATGTTGGATTCCAGATTATAACAACAATTCTTTGGCTGGAGAGATCAGTTATTCTCAAGGATTGAAGAAGTTTGCCTATATCGGTCCTCTTTCTAGAATGAAATCGCAAAAAATGAAAACGTGTTTCGACATCGCGATCATACTTTCAGGACCAGAACCACAACGTAGTTTTCTGGAAGAAATTCTTCTGAAAATATTCAAAGAGCTCAATTATAAAATTGCATTTGTTAGAGGTGTAGAAGATAATCCGCTTGAATTAACTAACAACAAAATAAAGATTTTTGATCTTCTAGAATCTGATCAACTCAATAAAATTATCAATCAATCAAAACTTGTAATTTGTCGAGCTGGATATAGTTCTATTATGGATTTGACTAAATTAAATCAAAGAGCAATTCTAATTCCTACTCCCGGTCAAACAGAACAAATTTACTTATCAGAACATTTAAGAAGTAAGCCTTTATTTACTTCCATAAAGCAATCCAAATTAACACATAAACTTCCACCTGCTTTGAATTCTATATTGGGTTATTGATTTTTCCAGCTGTAAAATCAGGACCAATCGTACAAAAATCGGTTATTCCTTTGGTTGCTTTTTTAATAATTGTTGGGATTTCGTTCATTTCTTCATTTGACCATTTTCCTAGTACAAAATCCACTTGCCTTCCTTTGGGAAAATTGTTACCTATGCCTATTCTCAAGCGCGCATAGTCCTGGCCAATCATTTGGTTGATGTCCTTTAAACCATTGTGCCCTCCATCTTTTCCTTTCTTTCTTAATCGTAATTTTCCGAAATCAAGATTCAGATCATCCACAACAACCAATAAATTAGGTTTTGATATTTTGTGTTGCTGCATCCAATATCTTACTGCTTTTCCACTTCTATTGACATAAGTAGAAGGCTTTGCCAAAAAAATGGTTCTGCCTTTAAACTTAAACGAACCAATTTCTGCAAGTTGTTTGTGCTCATATTTTACATCATATTCCTTAGCCAACGCATCAACCACATCAAAACCAATATTGTGACGTGTTTCATCATAATCAGGATGCAAATTTCCAATTCCAACTATTAAATATTTCATAGGATCTTCTACAGCTTCTGTTGAACTAAAATATGACCGAATTTTTTGAAAAATCGACATTGAATTAAATCTATTTGGTGACCTTAGTGTTGTTATACAATTATTGCGTCTGTGACCACCGCAAAATTAAAAGTCTAATCAATATGCAGCGACCAAAGAGCTCCGAATATCCGGAATATTATCATTCTTATGTGAATAATGTTGAAGATGAGGATTTAATTCCCGGTTTGTTGAAAAATCAACGCTTTGTAAACGATTATTTTGAACAAATACCCGAAGATAGATGGAATGATCGGTATGAAACCAATAAATGGAGTGTCCGAGAAGTTTTAGCTCATATCAATGATGTCGAAAGAATGATGAGCAATCGAGCATTAAGAATTGGCAGAAATGATAAAACTCCAATTCAGGGGTTTGACCATAACGCGTATGTTGAAATAAATGATTACAACCATCTTTCAAAAGATGATCTAATTAAAGAATTCAACACAGTAAGAAATGCAAGCTATTGCTTATTCAAAAACTTACCTAAAGGCGCTGAAACCAATACAGGAATTGCCAATGAACTAAAAATTAATGTACGTAGTTTGGGTTTCATTATCCTTGGACATGCAATTCATCACATTAATGTTTTAAAAGAACGCTATAAACTTTGAGTCTACATATAAAAGATAGTATCAATTTTGTCTCTAA
The DNA here is from genome assembly GCA_020629615.1 of Saprospiraceae bacterium. GTDB lineage: Bacteria > Bacteroidota > Bacteroidia > Chitinophagales > Saprospiraceae > JAHDCZ01. The sequence continues at coordinate 29,450 of JAHDCZ010000015.1, read as the reverse complement.
ACTAAGACCTCGGAGAATTCTCAATTTATTAAAATTGTTAAGTTCTTTTTATGTTACAAAGTGGACACGAAAACCTATTCAATGGGGAATTCCAATGACGATTTCTATTGAACCCACCACAGCGTGTAATCTAAGATGTCCTGAATGCCCGAGTGGTCTTCGTGCATTTACCCGTGAAACTGGAAATTTAAAAACTGACTTCTTTAAATCAACTATAAATCAGCTTTATAAAGACTTAATTTACCTCATATTCTATTTTCAAGGAGAGCCCTATATAAACCCCCATTTTCTTGAAATGGTAAAATATGCTTCCGAAAAAGGGATTTATACAATAACATCCACTAATGGGCATTTTTTAAACGATGAGAATGCAAAAAAAACAATTGAATCAGGTCTTGATCGAATGATCATTTCTGTAGATGGCACCACTCAAGAAGTATACGAAAATTACAGAAAAGAAGGTAAACTAGAATCCGTTTTGCAAGGTGCTCGAAATGTTGTCAAATGGAAAAAAAAGATGAAAAGTAATACGCCTCATATCATCTTTCAGTTCTTGGTGGTTAAACCAAATGAACATCAAATACCCGAAATCTACAATTTGGCTGATGAAATTGGTGTGGATGAAGTCAAACTTAAAACTGCCCAAGTTTATGATTATGAAAACGGCAACGAATTGATTCCAACAATAGAAAAATACGCTCGTTACAAAAAGGGAGACGACGGAAAGTACCATGTTAAGAATAAACTTTTAAACCACTGTTGGAAACTATGGCACGCCTGTGTTATCACCTGGGACGGGATGGTTGTTCCATGTTGTTTTGACAAAGATGCCATACACCGATTAGGTGATTTAAAACAGGACAGTTTTAAGAAAATCTGGCAGGACAAAAAATATCAGGCTTTCCGTGCAAAACTCCTGACTGGGAGAGATCAAATAGACATATGTACAAATTGTACCGAAGGGTGCAAAGTATGGGCGTAAAATCATTGTTTATTTACAGAAGATCCTATAATCCTTTGATTTTCAATGTTTTTTGACCATTTTTGTCGAATACATTTTCAATTTATTTTAGTGAATTTACTTACGGTCTCAAGAGGTAGACGGCTAGTCTTCTATCAACTTGGATCAAAACCCAATTTTTGGAACAATTTTTTCAGTAGTAAAACAAGACAACAAGGCCTCAATGTTTTATAAAACCATTATTCAAGGGAGATTAGAGTTTGGAACGGAAAAAACATACGAAAAAGCGCATCGTATGTATATGTACCGCATGGAAAATTATCACAAATCAAGTGTGATTTGGAAGGAAGGAGAGATTTTTGATGAAGAAAATTTCAGAATATTAATTCCTCGGTACGTTGGACAATCTTCTGAAAAAGTGTTTAAAAACACCCTATCACTTATTGCGTATTGTGCTCAATTTGCTCTAGCTGGAAGTGTTGTTGCCTGGCTCATTGATGAAGGAAAAATATTACAGTATAACCATATCAATCCAGAAAGTGACAAGGCTGCCGTTCAACAATATATCAAAGGCAAAAACCTTGTCAAACTGGAAGGAAAAGAAGATGAGGCAATCGAGGCCCTTAACAAAGCAATCGAAAAATATGACAAACATGCTCAAGCCTACGAACGGAGAGCAAAAGTGAATTATATTCTTAAAAAATATCATGATGCGGCAAGAGATTACGATAAAAGTTTGTCCATCGATGATACCAACCCGCATGCCTATTTTGGAAGAGCAAAAGTTTCAAAAATTAGAGAAGAATACGATGATGCCGTTAAGTATTTTGACCTCGCGCTAAAAAACTCGCTCGCACTTCAACCATTATATTGGAAAGCCAGAAGATTTAAGGCAGAAATCCATATTTTAAGAAAAGAATGGACCAAAGCTGCCTTCGATCTAAAATTATTCTCCAATAGAAACTTTAGTAAAGAAGATGTTAACTACCATTGGAAAAAATGGGCTTTATTTGAGTATGGTAAGGTTTTAATTGAACAAAAAGAATATTTAGACGCTCTATCAGCCTTTGAAAAAGCCCTCTTGATCGAAGAAGAAGGTGAAGGCAGAGTGTCAAAAGCAAGTATTCTTAGATGCCGAAGTATTGCGAAGAAAAACGCAGGCAAAAACGGGTATATCAAAGATATGAAAGAGGCTGCCGACCTTGGTGACAAAGAAGCCATTACTCTCTTAAAAGATATGGGCAAATAAATTACAAGAAACTTCTTTAATTCCTCGCGTCTAAACATATGAAATTAATTCATAGAATCGTTTACATCGCATGAAACGCTATCACCTTACTTTCGTTATAAGTTTTTTATTATTTGCCTTGACGGCGAATGGTCAAATAGGTATAAGCATAAAAGATGCTCCAAAAAAACTTCAAAAAAAATTTAAAAAGCTTAACGAACTTTCAAAAAAAGGAGAATTCGATAAGGTCATTGAAAAATGTGATGAAATATTGAAATCCAATCCTAATATTTTAGAAGTTCAATTACGAAAAGCATCTACATTATACAATCAAAATGAACTTTCTTCTTCGGAAGAAGTCTTTATAAAAGCAGTAAATCTAGATCCTGATTTCGATCATAGAATGTATTACTCGCTGGGAACTGTTCAACATCGTCTCAAAAAATATGAGGAAGCTTCAATCTCTCTAAAAGAATATATTACAAGAAGTGAAGGAAAGAAGAAAGTTTCTGAACACACCTTTCGATTGCTCGCCAATTGCGAATTTGCTGCTGATGCAGTAAAAAATCCAGTTGAATTTAAACCCATTAAATTAAGCTCAAAAGTCAATACCGAATCCAACGAATATCTTCCAGTGATGACATTAGACGGAAGTCAAATGATATTTACTGTACGTGCTGGAAATCAAGAAGATTTCTTTATTAGTGATGTCCAAGATTCTGTTTTTGGAGAAAGTAGACCAATGATTAGTCTCAACACACCATATAATGAAGGGGCTTGTACCATCTCTGCAGACGGAAAAATAGTCATCTTTGCCTCCGATGATCGAGTGAAATCTATGGGATCATTTGATCTTTTTTATTCATTTATTAATGATGGTGAATGGGGCCCAGTTCATACATTAGGGAGGACCATCAATAGTCCGACTTGGGATTCTCAACCTTCACTCAGCGCTGATGGAAATCAATTATATTTTAGTAGCAGAAGAAAAGGAGGAGTCGGTGGTTCTGATATTTATGTTTCAAGAAGAAACCTAAAAGGAGGTTGGAATGTACCTGAAAATCTTGGAAGTCAGATAAATACACGTTTTGATGATGAATCTCCTTTTATTCACCCAGATGGCCAAACACTCTACTTTAGATCTAATGGAAGACCTGGAATGGGAGATTTCGACATTTATTACTCGCGCTATAATAATAAAACATCCGAATGGAGCGAACCAGTTAATATCGGTTATCCTATCAACACTGAAGGTAGTGAAGGAGCGCTAAGCGTTAGTCCTGATGCAGTAACGGCCTATTTTTCTAGTGATCAACATTATAAAAAAGAGAAGCAATCACCAAACCTAGATATCTTTAAATTTGAGTTACCTAAAGAAGCTCGACCTATTCCTGTCACCTATGTAAAAGGATTATTCTTGGATGCGCAATCAAATGAAAAAATAAAAGCAAGCTTCAAAATTATTAATAACGAAAGTCAAGAAGTATTGCATGATGTCAGTCAAAAAGAAATCAATTCCTTTTTTCTAAGCTTACCTGTCGGTGCTAGTTATTCTTTAAATATTGAAAAAGATGGTTACAACTTTTATTCGGAAAACTTTGCTCTAGATAGTGTTCGGACAATTGTCAAACCTTACATAAAAGAATTTAAATTGACCCCACTTCCAAAACTAGAGGAGTCCACAGAAGATCAAATAGTTTTTAATAAAGTAGTGACCCTAAAAAATATATTCTTCGAAACAGGATCTGCGATTTTGGATAAAAAATCCGAGCCAGAAATCAACGCACTCTATTCCTTCCTAAAAGGAAAATCTATAAAAATTAAAATTATTGGACATACTGATAATGTAGGTCAAGAAGCTGATAACTTATTGCTTTCACAAAACAGAGCAAAAGCAGTTTATGACAATCTCATCAAAATGGGAATTTCCAAAGATCGATTAGACTATGAAGGATTCGGCGAAAGCCAGCCAATCGCAGATAATAATACTCCTGATGGTCGTAAACTCAATCGGAGAACTGAATTTATCATCCTGAGATAAAACTTTCTAAATCCTAGTCAAAGATTATCTTTGCGAGAATTATTCATCATGGCGCGAAGAAAAAAAATAGTAGAAGGGGTTACAATATCCGGAATCGCAGATAAGGGAAAAGCTGTAGGAAGAGATGCCAACGGAAAGGTCTACTTTGTGAATGGCGCTGTCCCCGGTGATGTCGTCGATGTCCTAGTTCTTAGAAAAAAGAAAGGGGTTGATCACGGCATTGTAAAAAACATGGTGAGCCTATCCGAAAAACGCATAGCACCACGTTGTGAACATTTTGGTGTTTGTGGTGGATGTAAATGGCAAAACCTGAATTATAAAGAGCAATTGATTCATAAAGAACAAAATGTTAAAGATGCTATAAGACGCATTGGAGGACTAGATGAAAACCTTGTGAAACCTATTGTTGGTGGCGAAGACATTTATGAATATCGCAATAAGCTCGAATATAGTTTTTCAACCAAACGATGGCTAACAGAAAATGAAATTCATTCCGATGATATCATAGAGCAAACACCTGCGCTGGGCTTTCATGCTCCTGGCACTTTTGATAAAGTCGTCGATGTAAACAAATGTCATCTTCAAGAAGATTTTACCAATACTCTACGAAACAACATTCGTGAATTTGCTTTCCGCGAAGACTATAGTTTTTATGAAATCAGAAAAAAATATGGTGACCTTCGAAATATCCTTGTTCGCAACACCAGCCTAGGTGAATGGATGGTAACGATCAGTTTTGGAACAAAGGATTTAAAAAAAATCGAGAAACTCTGTCAACATTTGGTGTATGAATTTCCTCAAATCACGACACTACTCTATGTTATCAATCAAAAGATGAATGACACTATTGTCGATTTGGATATCGTTCCATTTCATGGTCCAGGTGTTATTGAAGAGAAGCTGGGTGATATTCGATTTCAAATTGGTCCAAAATCTTTTTTTCAAACAAATACTAAACAGGCGAAAATTCTCTATGACCTCGCCAAAGATTTGGCTGATTTGCAGGGAGACGAATTGGTTTTTGATCTATATTCAGGCATTGGGAGTATTGGTTTATATCTTGCCGATCAATGCAAAATGGTTGTTGGAGTAGAAACGATTGAAGCAGCCGTAAAAGATGCGGAAGTCAATCGACAAATCAACGAAATTGAAAATGCTGCTTTCTTAGTCGGGGATGTCAAAAATGTCTTAAGTCCTGAATTCTTTAATGCTTACGGCAAACCTGATGTCGTCATTACTGATCCTCCTAGGGCAGGAATGCATAAAGAAGTCGTTGAGACACTTCTTGAATTAAAAGCTCAAAAAATCGTTTACATCAGTTGTAATCCTGCCACGCAAGCGAGAGATTTAAGTATGCTTTCAAGTTTATACGATGTGACTTGCCTTCAACCGGTGGATATGTTCCCTCATACGAGTCATATCGAAAATATTGCATTATTAAAACTAAGAGGAAATGAATAAGCCAGAAATGTTTCTTTTTCTAGAAAGAGAAATCCATCAATATAAAACCGTGATGGGACAAGCTACTGATGTGGTTTTAGACAGTGATGTCAGTAAATTTCCGATTTTTGTTATGCATCAACAACAACTCGAATTGGGAATTCCAATCGCGGAAAAAGGAAAAGTCAAAGGCAATTGGTCAATCCATGTTTCTTCCTTGGAAGAATTTGTTTCAAAACAGATTATTAATCCAGAAAATATAGAAAAATTCAAATCCGACTATAAAGATCCGAAAGAACATATATGTGTATTTGTCCTCAGTGAGCTCGGTGCACAATTTATACATGTCCCTAGAAAGATTTAGTTGATTATCTTAGCCGAATAAACCGATAAAAATGAAAGGAATCATTCTAGCTGGAGGATTAGGAACAAGGCTCTATCCCTTGACCTTGGCAGTGAGTAAACAAATGCTACCGGTGTATGATAAGCCCATGATTTACTACCCTCTTTCCACCTTGCTTTCTGCTGGCATCCGAGAAATATTAATCATTTCTACCCCAAATGACTTACCTCATTTTCAACGATTATTGGGTAATGGACATGCCATAGGTTGTGAAATTAGCTATACCCCACAACACGAACCAAATGGATTGGCCCAAGCATTTGTTCTCGGAGAAGAATTTATTGGTGATGATTCGGTGTGTTTGATTTTGGGAGATAATATATTCTATGGTAATGGCTTAGATGAATTATTAATGAACAGTAATAATCCTTTAGGTGGAATTGTTTTTGCTTATCAAGTGGCTGATCCAGAACGATACGGTGTGGTTGAATTTGATAAAAATCTAAGAGCCTTAAGTATAGAAGAGAAACCCAAAAACCCAAAATCAAATTATGCTGTCCCTGGTCTCTATTTTTATGACAACTCGGTTGTTGACATCGCAAAAAACTTAAAACCAAGTGCCCGTGGAGAATACGAAATTACTGATGTCAACAAAATATATCTTGACAACAAAACACTTTCTGTTGGTGTTTTAAGTAGAGGAATGGCATGGCTTGATACGGGTACTCATACATCTCTTATGCAGGCAGGACAATTTATTCAAGTCATTGAAGAAAGACAAGGACTCAAAATTGGCTGTATTGAAGAAATCGCATATCGACAAGGATTTATTGACGATCAACAATTAAGCGTTTTGGCTGATAAGTATCTGAAAAGTGGCTATGGTGAATATTTACTAAAATTGATGGACTAAGTGCAGGATAATATTCAAGACAACGACAAAATTCTCGATTCAATTAAGACGGAGAAAATCGTACTTCCAATACTTATTGGTCTGGGGGTCGTTTTCTATCTTATGTATATTCAACTGGATAGAGAGTTATTCAAAGAAATCCCGTGGAATTGGGCCGCATTTTTCTGGATTGCTGTTGCAATCCTAATGTATATTATTAGACACCTTTTTTACGCTTGGCGACTGAGGATATTAACCGATAAATTATTTAGCTGGTGGAAGAGTATCGAACTCATTTTTATTTGGGAGTTCTCTTCAGCCGTCTCACCGACTAGCATTGGAGGTGCCGCAGTAGCACTTTTCTTGTTAGCGCAAGAGAAATTAAGTGCGGCCAAAACGGTTTCCGTTGTTGTTTACACCATGGTTATCGATACTCTGTTTTTTATGATCAGTCTTCCATTGATTTACTTGATATTTGGACCTTTGGTATTAAGGCCAGGTGCTGATTCCTTTAGTGATCTCGGAGGTTATGGAGTAACATACTTTGGTGTCATCGGATTTATGATCTTCTATTCTGCTATTTTCTTTTACGGACTATTTATCAAACCAGAAAGAATTCAGCGATTATTTATTTGGATGTCAAATAGAAGAATTTTGAAGCGGTTTTCACCGAATTTAAAAAAGATAGCAGAAGACATTGTTATTACTTCTAAGGAAATAAAATTAAAAACTTGGTCATGGCATGCCAAAGCAATCACCGCCACATCGGTGGCATGGATTACTCGTTTCTTGGCGATCAATTTTATTATAATTGCGATCATCAGTGCTGTTCCAAGAGATCTTTGGACTCAAGCACTTATCTATGGACGTGGAGAAGCGATGCATACGATCACACAGTTTAGTCCTACACCTGGAGGATCAGGCATTACCGAATATTTATTTGGCGGCTTCTATGATGATTTCATTCCTGTAGGTATCGCTATTGTTGTTGCCTTCGTTTGGCGACTCATTACTTACTATCCTTACTTGATAGCTGGTGCTATAGTGATTCCTAACTGGATCAGCAAAATCATTGTTAGAAAACGTAGAGAAAAACTTAGTTCATAATACGACCTACTGGATATCTTTTGTATGTCGGTTCGTAATATTTTGAATGCTTGTAGATATAATTTAATTGTGCATAAGCATCATTTCTAAATGCTTCGTCGCTTTCTCTTTTATCATTAAATTGCTTTTTCAAATTGGCATCATTATCAAGTATATCTTTAGCTAAATCTTCAAAAACATAAGCTGAAAAATGTTCCTTTTGCATTAATATTCCATCAAAGAAATTCCATGCAAAGAAGCTATCTGGAGCTTGTGGTTCCAATGTTTCTACAATATATCGATCTTTCTTTTGACCCGTTTTAACAACTACATCACCTGCCATAAACAAAACTTCCATTTGCTTTTTTTCTACACTTACGTTGGAATGCAAATAATGTCCTTCGTACGGGGATTTTCTAGAATCGTAATCCTTAATGTAATACATTTCTAGTTTCATTAGTGTATCTCTTTTTAGGCGAGTCATCTCTATCCCATTCCATTGTAATCGATCGATCACTTTTCGGTAGGCTTGAGGGATGATATATGCGGAGGGCTTTTCGACTGTAGTCGAAGCTTTATAAGTATTGTAGAAGGGGATTTTCTTCTCGTACGGTTTGTTGCGATCATAATATAATCTAGACAAACCAGTAACCTCACTTTTCTTATAATCGGCAGAAAACCCTTTGAAATTGATTTCTTGTGACCGATCAGAGTCCATCGTCCAATTGATCGGATTTTGTTTGCGTTTTTGATCTGCCTCAATATTGTTATTTCTTGCCTTTAGTAATTCTGTCTTATTTGCAGCCATGTGATGGATCATTGCCAATGAAAACTCATAAGTACTTTCTACTCGGGACTTATAATCCTTTAGCATATGGGTTTCAGGCATAAATGATATCGCATTGTGTAAGGCAGCATAGCCTGACGAATATCGAGCTAAATCCAAAAAACCGGCAATCCCTTCATCAGGAACCTCTCTAGCATATACGTAAGGGATCATTTCATAGTTTCTATCTTTCATTGTGGCATACAAATCTGGAAGCATTTTGTTCTCCATATATTCGGCGTAAGCCCCACCCAATTTTTCCTTTTGTGTCGCAATCAAAGTCATCACATATTGATAGTCCGCTCCATTAGAGGTATGATTATCAATAAAGACATCGGGATTCCATTTATTGAATAACAAGTTGAAACTTTCTGCATTCTTGGAATCACATTTTATGAAATCTCGATTCAAATCTAAATTTTTTGCGTTTCCGCGAAAGCCATAATGTTCAGGCCCTAATTGATTTGCTCTACTCGAACTACCACGATTCAGAGCACCACCAATATTGTAAATTGGGACCATCACAATGACTAAATCTTTCAGTAGAGTCTGGTCTATCTTTGATTCCGCAATATCTCTCAATAACATCATTGAAGCATCAATACCGCAGGGTTCTCCTGGATGGATCGCATTGTTGATCAACAAAATTGCCTTCCCTTTTTCTCTTGATTTCTTTTCATCAAAATCTTGATCAAAGTCAAGTACGACTTCATGTAATGGCTTACCTATATCCGTCATTCCAAATGGCGTCATTTTTATGAAATCATTCACCTTGGCGAGAGCATCGAAAAATTCTATGGTCTCAGTATAAGAAGCAGAATAATTACTGTTTTCCTCGAATAGAGTTAAATTCTTGGTATTTGACATAGTTGTTCTTTTAGTAGAGCAAGAAGAAATCAAGCTAATCAATAGAATAGAAATTAAGATATTGTTTCTTAATAATAGCAGATAATGCCCCATGTTCATCATATAGTTAATTGTCTTTCACAAAAATAAAAGACCAATACTAAGAAAGCTCAAAAACAAGGGAAAACCCCCATAATTAAAAAAAACAGCACCAAAATAGAAGGATTTAAAATAACATATGTAAATTTGTTGTAATATATAAGGAATTGCTGCTTAATTTCTTAACGACTAAAATTCAAAATATGAAAACTTTAGACCTTGCAAAGGTATGGAGCTGGCTATGCGCTGTGCTCTTGGTAGCCCTAACCCTGATCCCAGGGAGAGCCAATGAAGATGAATCCTTTTACATTGTTTGTCCGTCGGATCAATATGTGACTTGTCAAGACGAGATTTGGGATTTAAGCATTTATGGCAATGCATATTATCACGATTATGATGGTGATCATGATGCCGGTGCATCATCCAATACTTGGGCTCTGAATAGCTGTAATGTTGGAGCGGTGTATCGTACTTGGACTGTAGAAGATTACAATTGGGTTCAACATAGCTGTACTCAAGTTATTTATGTTTCTTCCACCGGAAACTTTACAGAGTCAGACATTACTTGGCCGATGCAAGATTATTCGATTGAAGGATGCAATCCTCCAACAGATCCCAATTCACTTCCTCCCGGATATAACTACCCTACCTATAACCAAGAAGAATGTAGTATGGTAGCTCATACATATGATGATCAGTGGTTTACATTCAGTGCCACTTGTAAAAAACTTATTAGACAATGGACCGTTATTGACTGGTGTCAATACAACTCTAATTCTGGAAGCAATTACGGAAAGTGGACATATTGGCAAGTAATCAAAGTCAGCAATAGTGAAGTTCCTAATTTGGTTTGTCTAGATGATGTCACTGTAAGTAGTTATAATTGCAATGATGCCCTCGTCGAATTACCAGACTTAACGGTAGATGGTTCTTCTTGTGGTGGATATTTCACTATTAAAAACAATTCTCCACATGCGACTAGCAATGGTCCAAATGCCAGTGGAGTTTATCCCCTAGGTACCACAACCGTAAAATACACGGTTGAATACGGATGTGGATCAAAGAAGACTTGTACATTTAATGTAACTGTAGCTGATAACAAAGGACCAACAGCCTACTGCATTGCAAGTGTGGCCATTCCTTTAATGGGTATCGATTCTGATGACGATGGAGTCAACGATGAAGGGATGGTTGAAATTTGGGCAAAAGACCTAGACTTTGGAAGTAGTTCTTCTTGTGGACATGATCCGCTCCGGTTTTCATTCTCTGAGGATCCAGATGACGGTTTCATTACATTTACTTGCGATCACTTAGGCGAGAACTTAGTAGATATGTGGGTTACAGATAATGTAGGAAACCAATCTTACTGCACTGTGAAAGTAGTGATACAAAACAATTCTGCTAACATAGAAAACTGCGTAAGAACAGTTCCAGATATAAATGAAAATGAAGACAATGAAGAATCTGAAGAAGGTGATGAGGAAGAAGAAGAGGAATACATGTTTAGACTAATTGGAGAAGTTACCGATCAATTCAATAATGGTGTAGAAGATATTGCGGTTACTACAAGCTATGTAACATCTGACACCATAATTCAATTAAGTATTGATACTACAATTAATATCACTTTGGATTCCTTTATAAATGCCTCCGGCAACTTAATTGTCAACGAAATTCACGATTCTATTTTCACAATTGAAGTTGACACTTTTATCCAAGAAATTGATCATGTCTTTTTTGACAAATCGGACGAAAATGGAGCTTATGCAATCGAAGAGCTACCGGCAGAAATCACTTTACAATTATCCGGAGAAAGATCAAACAGCGATGATGCAAGAATTGATAGAGATGATGTCTTGTACCTATTAGATTATTTATTAGGTGAAGTGACGATCACGGATCCACTAATTCTTTTGGCCGGTGATACTGATGACAATGGTACTTTAGATTTTAATGACGTTATGAATCTAGTGAACAAAGTGAATGGCAACGGAGAATTACCGACAGAAAGCCCTTGGTTGATCTTTAATGCAAATCAAGAGTTTGACAATCCTCTTGATCCTTTCAGCAGCGAGATGATCTATGTTAAAGAAATTCAAGGAGAACATGACAAAGAAATGATCGAAGATTTTGTTGCCATTTTAAAAGGTGATTTGGTTGCTAACTCTGCGAACTCAAATTTTATACAAACCGAAAAACCTAAAGACTATTCGGCTTTAAGCCAAAAAACTGAGATCCCGGTTGAAGTGCGAGAATTTATTGCTGAAGAAATCTTGAACAATATTAAAGTATTCCCTAATCCTGTTAAAAATATATTGAATTTTGAACTTGAGTTATTGAAAGATGAGCAAGTAATTCTAACAATGTATAATTCATTAGGTGAGAAACTGATGCTTCAATCCTTTGATGGCCTTCAAGGATATAATTCGTTCCAAGTTGATTTAGATGCGAAGGAAAATGGAATCATGATTTATGAAATCCAATATGGAAAACAAAGTCAATCAGGAAGGATCATTAAAATATAACCACAGAATTCCAATATTACAATTCAAAGGTGAATGTCTTTATCGGCATTCACCTTTTTTTATTCGTGGCGTAGTGATTCAATCGGGTCCAATTTTGCCGCCTTCATGGCTGGATATAGTCCAGAGATAACCCCAACAATAAGACAAACAATCATCGCTAATATCATCCATTGCCAAGGAATAATGAACTCTCCTTTTATACCTGCGGCTACTCCAAATCCGACTATAATTCCCAGTACTATTCCCACAAATCCTCCAAGTTGACAAATAATAACCGCTTCGGATAGAAATTGAGTCATAATATTATTGCTGGTTGCTCCGAGGGCTTTTCGAACTCCAATTTCTTTTGTCCGTTCTGTAACCGTGACTAACATGATATTCATTAAACCAATCGCTGCACCTAGCAAGGTCATACAAACTATTGCGATCGTGATCAATCGTAACTCTGTTGTCATGTCCTTAAGTTGTTCTAAAATTCCATCACTCTTACGTATCACAAAGTCATTTTCATCTACTGCCTTTAAACTTCTCACATTTCTCATGAGACCAATAGAAGCTGAAACAGCATCATTAATTTTTGTGGCATCTTTGACGGCAGTTGTAATATTGTAATTCTTCCTTGAATGTCCATACAAACGTTTGGCATTCATGATTGGAATAAAAACACGTCGATCGTTTCCTCCACCCGTAGAACTCCCTTTTTGTTCCAATGTTCCAATGACCTTAAATTTACCATTACCGATATTGATAATTTTCCCAATTGCCTTTTTAGGATCATCATCAAAAAGTAAATTAACAATCTCCTTGCCTATAATGGCACGCTGACTTCCAGATTGCACTTCTGTTCGATTAAAATTTCGTCCCTCACTCAATTCATACGAACTGACATAAAAATAATTTTCATCTACTCCGACTAATCGAACCGTTGGATTGGTTTTTTCATCGCCGTATTTTATAGTCGCACTTCCAGTACAATACATGTCTACCGAGACCCGAGATCCACCAAAATTGTATTTCTCAGAATACTCCATAGCTTCCTTGAAGGAAATAGCTTTTCCCCTTTTGTTTCTCCTACCGTTACGATTACTTTGAATGTTTTCACTTTTTGGATAAATACTAAATGAATTGGCACCCAATCGATTAAAATTATTACTCATCGAGTAAAGAATAGTATCTATCGCTGTTAGAATACCAACAAGACATGCAATACCTACGGCTATTATCAACAGGGTCAAGATCGATCTAAGAATATTCGCCTTGACGGAATAAAACGCTTCAACTATGTTTTCTCCTAAATTCACAAAATATTTTATACAACTAAGTTAAAGGAGTTCTTGTAAAGGAAAGTTTATTTTCGAAACATCTGCTTTCTTTTTCGATTAAACTTAGATTTTACTCTTTGAAATTCAAATTCATTTATAAAACAAAGCTTCTGACTTAAGCTATCCCTTCAACAAATTAATACTAACAGTTGCTAAGTCCGAATTTGGAAATTTATAAAAATGATCTTTGTCCACATGTAATCCCGCTCTGGTTGCTACTTTATGAAAAGCATCAATCTCCAAAATGTATTGGTCAGAATATCCATGGGTAGCATCATAGGCAGTTGCAGCGGTTAAACCAATATTCTTAGCCGCTAAACTAGGAGCGATCGTGTGTAATTCAATCACTAATAAACCAAATTTGCTAACATAGGGACTCCATTTTTTAAAATGAAGCAAAAGGTTATTTTCAACATCAATATTTGATAATCTTTTGCCTCGGTGGGCAAATGCTCCCGTTGAATTACTTTCTGTAATTGTTGATTCGCTTGAGGGGTCTTGCCAAATACGATTATGATCTAAAAAGGTACGGACATTCAATAAATCTTTTAGGTCCATGTCATACTGCTCTTTCAAATCACGAGCTAATAAATCTGGACGACCAATATCGCCCCAAATAACTTTTGCCCAGATATCTGCTTTGATTAAATTGGCTCTCGTCACTTTAAGAGCAACTTTATTATAATCTACACCAACAAGAAAGAGAGGATACTCGTCCAACATTTTTCCTCTTGAAGTTCTTTGTTCAATTACCTCAAAAAGATGCTCTAAATAAGCACCATTTCCACAGCCTACGTCCACAATGCCCTTTGGTTGCTCGTGGATTGGTTTATTAAATATGTCTATTATTATCTCATCTATTTTCTTAAAATAAGTTCCGTGTGCCCCACCACTACCCCATACATTCATGGCGCGATCGACATGGATTTCATTTTCTCCTTCTTGAATATCTCTCAACTTTTGTGGGTTACCAAAGATTAAATGTTCTACATTCCTGAATGTAGGATTGTAAGACACCGTAACTCCAAAAGCACTTGCTCTCTTGGCGAAAAACAATCCTTTATCGGTAAATTTATAGGTCGCTCCATTTTTTTCAAACCATCCCAAATGAACAAAAAAGTCTAACAATTGAGCAAAACTTTCATATTGCTCATGAAACTCTTCGGGTCGAAATGAAACCTCCATAAAATATTTATGAAACATTCCACTCATACCTAAAGCCACAATAGATGGTGCCGCTAAACAACCCTCAATATGTTTAAGAATTTGTTGATAGACTTCAGTCTCTAAAGGATTGGTTGGATCCTCTCGATGAAATTTTAATTTAAATTTTTCAACAATTCTAATCCAAGCTTCAAATGGTTCTTTTTCAAATAGTCTTTTATGATAATTTCCTGAAAGAACTAAAAGATTAAAAACCTCTTCGTACAATTGAAAAAGTGAAAAAGCAAATGCACTTTTATGATTGGTTTTAAAAATAATTTGATCTTGAGTATTATCTACATACTGATCCAACCAGCCTTGGGAGCATAATAAACGTAATGCTACATTTAAATATCCTTCATTTGCACTAAATTTCTCAGTAATTTCTTGAAGAGAGGTTTCCTTTCTATCCAAAATAAAATCAGTAACTCCTTTTTGATATAAAATATAGGCCGAAGGGGCAACACCCAATCCATCCAAGTATCTAAATAAGTCTTCTCTTAATTTTCGCTTAGCTGATTTATCTAACATGGGGAAGAAATTATTTAATCAAGGTCGTAAAATATCTTTAATCTTGGCAGTAACTGTTGATTTTAATTTAGAATTTGTTGCTACGATCTCTCCTTCATTCGCATCAAATTTTTCACCTCGGTAATTACAAATAACTCCTCCGGCTTCTTCAACTATTAATGCTCCAGCGGCCAAATCCCATGGATTCAACATGGATTCATAATATACTTGAAACCGACCAGCAGCCACATAGCATAGATCTAATGCTGCGGAACCAAACCTTCTAATTCCTCTAGAATTCAGTAACCAGTAATTGATCATTTGAACGTGTGCCTCCGAATCATATTCGTTTCGGTATGGAAACCCTGTGGCGATTATACTCCTATTTAGTTCGGATTGATTAGATACTTGAATTCTTCGATCATTTAAAAATGCGCCTTCGCCTTTCAAGGCAAAAAATTGTTCATCATGCATGACTTCTTCTACGAGACCGATCACAGCTGTGTTATTCTTATACAAAGCAATACTGATAGAAAAAAATGGAATCCCGTTCAAAAAATTAGTCGTTCCATCCAATGGATCTATAATCCAGGTCCATTTATTCCCCCGTTCATTTCTGGTCATTTTCTCTTCGGTAATAAACGAACTAGATGGAATTATCTTGGAGAGTCCTTCAATCAATTTTATTTCGGCTTGTTGATCCACATATGAAACCAAACTATTGACGTCTTTCTCTTCGATCTGATGCGTTTGTACTTTTCCAAATTCGCCTTTAATGTATGTAGCAACTTGATTTGCTAATAATTTTAACTCTATTCCTACTTGTAAAAGTGATTTTTCCATAAGCAATTGCAAAAAAAAAGAGCTGAATTAATCCAGCTCTTATTCTTATTATCTTTTTAATTCTTAACCCATCTCAGATACAACCTCTGTTACTTCTGGTACCATTCTCTTTAGCATTCCTTCAATTCCTGATTTTAAAGTAACCGTAGAGGATGGACATCCACTGCATGAACCTTGGAGTATAACAGTAACGACGCCTTTATCAAAAGATTTGAACTCAATATTTCCACCATCCATTTCAACGGCAGGCTTTACGTAGGTATCAATCAGTTCTTTTATTTTTTTTACCAACTCAGCCTCTTCGCCAGTATATTCATAACCGATATTATTTTCTTCTTCAATTTTCCTCATGGCTTCTTCAAAACCATCATTCAAAATTGTTTTATCTTCTTCTACGTAGGACTTAATAAATTCTTTCAATTTCAACATTAAATCATCCCAGCTGTAATTAAATTCCTTGGTTATCGTCACAAAATTATTACAAATATAAACGCCTTTGACATAGGGCAATTCAAACAAGGATGTAGCCAACGGAGACCATTCTTTCGCCAAATCTGCCGTTCTGAAATCTGCCGTTCCCTTGTATAGCATACGATTTGTTACGTATTTGAGAGATTCCGGATTTGGTGTCTGCTCTGTATACAGCATGACTGGACTTTTTGTTGTGCTCGTATTTTCCATAGTATTCAATTGAATGTGCAAAGATAACACAATTTTGAATGACATGGTTTAGAAAAAATTGGATTAAACCATTTTAGAAAATCAAGAAAAATGGATGGGCATTCTATGAGACTAAGACTTCAGAAAAAACCAATTCCTCGTAGGGAATAAACGTGTCATATCCTTTCGAAGAAAAATATGCTTTGGTTTCTTCTTCACTTCGATCTGATGTAGCCAAAACAAAGTCACCACCCCACGATCCTAACGATTTAACCGAACCCCAAAAATCAGAAAAATGTAGATCTTTTACTTTATCTAATTTTACTAGCTGACTAACCAAATCTTCATGCTCATTGATTAAGTTTTCAAAGGACTTTAAACTCGTAGCCTTCAGCATATTATGAGTAATCTCTGTTTGCGCTTTAACCAATCCCTTTTTGTCTTTACAGTGACGGATATAGTGTTTTACCTGTTCCTCACTACTTTGTTTATTCCCTAAATGGATAAAATATAAGCGATCTTTAAAACTAGGATCAAAATCAACCGGTGAGTAACTGATCGTTTCATCGTTCGAAATATAAAGTATAGGACCATCAGCCCCAGCACATGCGGCATCATAGCCCGAACCATTGGTTGCATTTAAGGTCAACATGATCGGATTGATATCTGCCCACTGTGATAATGCATAGATTAAAGTCGAACTAGAACCCAATCCCCAACTGCGATCAAACTCCAACTGTGTTTCTACTTTAAAGCCATTCCACTTGGATAAAAACTCCGAATTAAGACGACATGCGTTTTTCAGGATCTTGTAAAGCTTTGATGCAATGATCTCGTCGGATGTTTTTAACGCTTTAAAATCATATAATGAAATTGTTGCTGAAAACCATGTTTCTCCATTGTGGTCTAAACTCTCCCAAATTAAGTTTGACCCTTTGGTATCCTTAACCATCATTTTTTGTCCTAGACGTGTAGGTATAGCCAATGATTCTGCACCATCTAGAATCCCATATTCTCCTGAAAGAAGAATTTTTCCTCGACCGTAAAAATGCTTTTTGATAGCGCTAGTTGATTTTTCGTGGACAAAAACTAAGACGAAAGTATAACATTTACATTACAGATATACTTTTTTTACATAAAATTTATTTCTATGTATTAAATACCTTGTTTTTTTAACACTATTTCAACGAAAATCTAGGCTTTCGAAGATTCCAATCGATATTTTTCCAGAAAATCTCGCACACCACTGTAAGAAACGACCGCAGTTTCAAAATGTTCTCGCACTTTGTCGCTCTCCTCGACGGTAGCGTTAAACTGAGCTAAGATATTTTTTAGATGCATCTTCATATGTCCCTTTTGGATACCGGTAGTAACCAAAGAACGCAAAGCAGCAAAATTTTGAGCCAGTCCTGTAGCAGCGATAATTTTCATCAATGTTTCAGCAGATGGGTTGTCCAATAATTCTAAAGAACGTTTTGCCATTGGATGTAATTTTGTTAATCCACCAACAGTCCCTACCGCTAAAGGAATTTCCAACCAAAACTTAAACATTCCATTCTCAACCGAACATTCTGATAAACTTCTATACTGTCCGTCCCGAGCAGCGTATGTGTGTCCACAGGCCTCAATCGCTCTAAAATCATTGCCCGTTGCCAATACTACTGCATCAATACCATTAAAAATACCTTTATTATGTGTGGTCGCTCGATATGGATCAATATGTGCAATCTTAACTGCGGTTTTAAATTTTTCTGCAAATGCCTGAGCATTGATGCCTCCAGGGAAATTACCTAAAGCATCAATTGGACATTCCACTTCAGCTCGAACAACACACTCTGGAGTATAATTGGATAAAATACACATGATGATTAACACATCTTTTTCGTCCCCTTCAAAATTATCTGCGGTCAAAAAGAAATGTTTTAGACTTTCAGCAAATTGCTCCAGGATGGAGTTTATAAAATTCGCACCCATCGAATCGCAGGTATGAAATGATCCCTTTATTTGGTAAAGATTGGGTTCTTGATCCGTAAAGTCTAGCAATTCAACATTCAATATTCCTCCCCCCCTTTCTTCCATCTTTTGTGTCAAATCAGCTGAGTCCTTTAGTAATTGTTCTTTGACTTGATCAAATACATGGTACAACTTAGAGGTGTTTCCTGACCATTTAAAATGAACTTGCCCAATTTTAGTTACTCCAAGAATACTCGTTTTAAAACCACCACGAGCCATCCAATATTTGGCCGCACTACTTGCTGCTGCTACTACTGAGCTTTCTTCAATAACCATTGGTACGCAATAGGCCTTTCCATCGATCAAAAAATTCGGCGCAAGCCCATAAGGCATCGGAAAATTACTTATTGTATTTTCACTAAACCCATCTAAAATAGCTTGCTGTTCCTCATTTTCGTGCCAATAACTAACGAGTTCTCGCATCACTGCATCTGGCTGCTTGAAAAAAGTCTCGACCATCCATTTGATTTTCTTTCTCTTGGATAGTTTTGAAAAACCTGATATTGTTTTTTCCTGTTTCATGATCTTACACGCAATAGTGCTTTTGCCAATTTATAACCTTCTAATTGAGTTTCAACATGTTTCTTTAAAGAATCATAATCCATCAAGGCATATTTCAAAAATGGGGAAGCTTGTCCATAAATCGCATTCGTCCTAATAGAATTTACATGATAAAATCCATCCAAAAAATTCTTAACACCTCCTGATATAATAAATTGATCACATTGTACCGAATTCCCAAGAGATTCCAATAATTCATTTACAAACTTGACCATTTCTTCTGCACTATGGCCCAAGTTTGCAATTTGACCAAAACTATCCTGATGAGCCTGATCACTTCTAAATAATTCAAGTAAGGCAAAATTCGTCCCACCGCTTGCTCCAAAATCAATCGCTTTCAATGGCAGTTTCATCAAGGCTTCAAGACTTGCTTTACCAAAACCCTGACCAACCTCTTTGACGATGATGTTCATATCGCTTAAATCCAAG
Source organism: Saprospiraceae bacterium (assembly GCA_020629615.1). Taxonomy (GTDB): domain Bacteria; phylum Bacteroidota; class Bacteroidia; order Chitinophagales; family Saprospiraceae; genus JAHDCZ01. The sequence continues at coordinate 9,622 of JAHDCZ010000015.1, read as the reverse complement.
ACTTTCTCAATAGTTTCAATTGGCGGATACTTTATAATATCACCTTCTGGCTGTAACCATTCCTGCAAAGGATTCACATGAATAATTAAACCATCCGCCTGAAGATTATCGACCAGTTCTTCTGCTTTTGAAAACGATTTGGTTTCCAGGAGCTCTTCGACTTGAGCTATACCCAAATTCGCGTAAAGCGGCTGATCACCCATAAACTTTCTGACATCAAAATCTTCAAAGTGATCCTTACTATGTAACAGTTGACGACAAGAACCTAAGCCCATTCCTAGTCCATACTCACCACAAACCTTGGCTAAATTTTCGTTGATTTTAGAAGCATGGGCAGTACCTCCAGTCATACTGGATACCCAAATAGGTGCTTCAAACTTTTTGTCCAAAAACGATTGTTCACTAGATTTTGCATCAGGGTGACCACTCAACATTGGTTCGTAATAAAACCGATCATCAAGGTCTTTACTCGAAACAATAGCCTTAAAAGCTAGATCAATATGATCTCTTTTACGCTCTTCAGCTGTTGGATCTAGATGATTTGCTTTGGTGGGTTGATTTTCCATTTCTGTTATTCGCTTTGACAAGGTATAAATACCTTCAGTATATTTGTACAGTTATTTTCAATCTTTCTTTGAAAAATAACAATTAACATACGTTTCAGTTTACGGAAATCGTTCTTTTGCCAGTGCAACACCTAAAATTATGATAAAATTAAGCTCCCTATTCTCCACGATCCTATTTTTTTTCTTTTGCCTTTCGGCGAATGGTCAAAATAATGCGGATGCCATCAAATACTATAATGAAGGTATCTCTGCCTATAAAGCCAAAGAATACGAAAATGCCATTCAATACTATTCCAAGACCATAGAACTCGATCCCAAATATTCCAAAGCATATTATAATAGAGGTAATTGTTATATCGCGAAGAAAGAATATGGGGAAGCCATTAAGGATTTTACGCAGGCTGGAAAAATTGATCCTTCATACGCTAAGGCCTTTTTGTATAAAGGCTATGCACAAATGCAGGTCAAGCGATACGAAAAATCAATCATTAGTTTTACCCGAGCCATAAAGCTTAACCCTAAACTAGCGAAGGCCTACCAACACCGAGGGACAGCCATGATGAAAATGGAACGATATCCTTCTGCCGTTGAAGATTTGAGTATCGCCATTGAAAAAAGTCCAGATTCTTATTATGCTTATTACAACAGAGCCTCTTGTTTACAAAAACAAGAAAACTATGAAGAGGCCATTCTTGATTTAGACCAGTGCATTCGGCTTAAGCCAAAAAAACATAATGCCTATCAAACAAGAGGTCGATGCAACATGCTGCTAGAATACTATGATAAAGCGATCAGTGATTTTAGTTCAGTTTTGGAAAGAAAAGCCAAACATAAAGAAGCGATCTATTACCGAGCTTTTTGTAAGCTCAAAACTGAGAATTATCAAGGGGCTAACGAAGATTTTAAACAAACACTTTTGGTAAATCCTTCCAATAAAAGTGCAATCCAAAACAAAGCGATCTGTAGTTTTACTTTAAAACTATACGAAGAGGCGGTAAATGACTATACCAATCTCATTAGAATTCAACCCGAAGAAGCAGGCAATTTTGTGAATCGAGGAATCGCCAAATTGCAAATTGAAGATTTTAAAGGAGCACATCGGGATTTTTCGCGTGCGATCGAACTCAATGAAAAATTTGCGGAAGCCTATTACAATCGTGCCAATGCAGAAATGAAACTTTCTAATCAAGCTGGAGCCTGTCTTGATATGAAAAACGCTGCGAAATATGGATACGACAAAGCACTAAATCACATCAAAGATTTGTGCGGATAAGGAAGGTTTAAAATTTTTGTGCGAAATAATTACTGTAAATCAATCAGTTATGGAAAAATAAATTCAAAAAAAGCACAAAAACACTTGTTTGTAACTTAAAAGAGAATTACTTTTGCAGCCGCTTAAATGCGGTTGCATTTTTTATTTTAAGAAAACATTACAGAAGTGAATACATTAAGTTACAAAACGCGATCTGTCAGCAAAGAAGACGAGCCAAAGAAATGGTATGTCGTTGATGCACAAGATATGATCGTTGGACGCTTGGCTACATCGATTGCCAATGTCCTTAGAGGTAAGCATAAACCATCTTACACGCCACATGCGGACACGGGGGATTACGTTATCGTATTAAACGCGGATAAAGTAAGATTCACCGGAAACAAATTAGAAGGCAAAACCTACTTGAGATACACAGGGTATACAGGAGGTTTAAGATCAAGAACCGCGAGAGAGATGTTTGAGAAAAAACCTTTGGATGTTATGGAAAAAGCCGTAAGAGGTATGCTTCCAAAAACGAAGCTTGGAAGAGCTCAATTGAAAAAATTATTCCTTTACACAGGTTCGACTCACCCACATGGTGCTCAAAAACCTGAAGAATTTAAATTTTAATATAGGATGGAAGTAATCAATACGATAGGTAGAAGAAAAGCCTCCATTGCGAGACTATACCTTAAAAAAGGAAGTGGTGAGATTACTGTGAATGGAAAACCATATGCAGTATACTTTCCTCAAAAGCACATTCAGTTTAACATTACTGACCCTTTTAAGACAGTAGGTGTTGAAGGTGAGTATGACGCAAATGTTAACGTTAAAGGTGGTGGTTTTAAAGGCCAAGCCGAAGCCGTCAGAATGGCAATAGCTAGAGCTCTTTCACAAATTAGTGAAGACTACAGAAAACCTTTGAAGGATAAGAAATACTTAATGAGAGATGCGAGAGTGGTTGAACGTAAAAAATACGGTAAGCCAAAGGCAAGAAAGAGTTTCCAATTCTCAAAGCGTTAAATTGTTTTTACTCCGTCTTTGGAGTGTATTTAAAATTCAGAAAAAATGAGCAAGCCTACATATAAAGAAATGCTAGACGCCGGAGTGCACTTCGGTCATATGAAAAGAAAATGGAATCCTAAAATGTTACCATACATCTTTATGGAGCGTAAAGGTATTCATATCATTGATTTAAACAGATCAATGGAATGTCTTGAAAATGCAGCCGCAGCGATGAAGCAGATTGCAAAATCAGGACGTAAAATCATGTTTGTAGCCACTAAAAAGCAAGCAAGAGAAATCATCTCCGAGGCAGCTAAAAGTGTGAACATGCCCTATGTAACAGAAAGATGGTTGGGAGGAATGATGACTAACTTCTCTACGATTAGAAAATCTGTTAAGAAAATGCAGAACATCGAAAAGATGTTGGGAGACAGTAATGCTGCTAGTAATATCACCAAGAAAGAACGATTAACTTTAGACAGAGAGCGTCAAAAACTGGCGAGAGTATTGGGTGGTATCGAGCATTTGAACAGATTGCCTTCTGCGGTATTTATTGTGGATATTCACCATGAACATATTGCAATTGCGGAATCTCACAAACTAGGTCTTAAGACTTTTGGAATGGTAGATACAAATTCTGACCCCAATATGGTTGATTTCCCAATTCCTGCAAATGATGATGCTTCAAAATCAATCGCTGTGATCACCAACTATTTGGTGGAAGCGATTAAAGAAGGATTAGCAGAAAGAAAAAGTGCGAAAGCTGAAAAAGAAGCAGCTCAAGCATAATTAAATTTTAAACTTAGAAAGATTTAACAAATGAGTAATGTAACTATATCAGCTGCTGATGTAAAAGCACTTAGAGATAAGACAGGAGCTGGAATGATGGACTGTAAAAAAGCATTGGCAGAAGCTGGTGGTGATATGCAACAGGCTATTGAATACCTTAGAAAGAAAGGTCAAAAATTAACAGAAAAAAGAGCAGATAGAGAAGCAAAAGAAGGGGTTGTTATTGCACAAGTTTCTGAAGACAAAACGAAAGGTGTTGTTGTAAGATTAAGTTGCGAAACAGACTTCGTTGCCAAAAATGAGGACTTCATTAAGTTAACACAAGAAATTGCTGATATCGCTTTGGCTGGTTTTCCAGCTGACGCAGAAGGCTTAAAAGCTTTGAAAATCGGTGATATCACCATCGCTGAAAAAGTGATCGAGCAAACAGGTGTTATCGGTGAGAAAATCGAGTTAGCAGGTTACGCACAGATTGAGGCGGCTATGGTTGCTCCTTATATACACATGGGTAATAAAGCAGGTGTTATTGTAGGATTGAACAAAGCATCTGATGATATTTATGATGCAGGTAGAGACGTTGCTATGCAAGTGGCAGCTATGAAACCAATCGCTTTGGATAAAGATGATGTGGATGCTTCTATCGTAGAAAAAGAAATCGAAATCGGTAAGGAAGTAGCAAGACAAGAAGGTAAGCCTGAGGCAATGTTAGAAAAAATTGCATTGGGTAAGCTTAACAAGTTCTTCAAAGAAAACACCTTGTTGAATCAAATGTTTGTTAAAAACAACAAGACATCTATTGCAGACTTTTTAAAGAGCAAAGATCCTGAACTAACCGTTACGGGATTCAAGCATATTAAATTAGGTTAATTTAAAAAGAGCGGCTTTTCAGTCGCTCTTTTTTTTTAAATATATTTGTTCAAACATAATACAGCATGAGCTTAAAATACAAAAGAGTACTTCTAAAACTTAGTGGAGAATCTTTAATGGGAGACCAAGCATTTGGTATTGATAGTTCGATGTTGAAACATTATGCTCAGCAAATAAAATCAATTGTAGATTGTGGTGTCGAGCTGGCAGTTGTGATCGGCGGAGGTAATATTTATCGAGGACTTCAAGCTTCTGAAAGTGGGATTGAGCGGGTTCAAGGAGATTATATGGGAATGTTGGCGACCTGCATCAATGGTCTTGCCTTACAAGGTGCGTTGGAGCAGCAAAAAATTCACACCCGATTAATTTCAGCAGTTGAGATGCTTCAAATAGCAGAGCCGTATATCCGAAGAAGAGCAATTCGGCACTTAGAAAAAGGACGGGTTGTGATCTTTTCGGCAGGTACTGGAAGTCCCTATTTTACCACAGATTCGGCAGCGGCATTGCGCGCCAATGAAATCAATGCAGATGTTATTTTGAAGGGAACTAGAGTCGATGGTATTTATTCAGCAGATCCTGAAAAGGACCCCAACGCAATAAAATTTGACACCATCAGTTTTGCAAAAGTCATCAGTGAAAATTTAAACATCATGGACATGACCGCTTTCACAATGTGTCAAGAAAACAATTTACCAATCGTCGTTTTTGATATCAATCATGAAAACAATCTTTTGGATATCGTAAAGGGGCAGTCTGTCGGAACACTCGTTGAAGCATAAAATGATTATTGAAGCCTGCGTTGAATCCTTTGACGAGGCGATCCGAGCAGCAAAAGCCGGTGCGGACCAACTCGAACTATGTAGCGATTTACATTTGGATGGTTTAACTCCTTCCTTAGAACTCACAGAAAAGGTTCTTACATCCGTTGATATTCCCGTTAAAGTTATGATCCGTAATCGAGCTGGCAATTTTGTTTATTCCTCTTCCGATGTACAAATCATGAATCAACAGATACACTCCTTTCAAGAATTAAATATTGCAGGTTTTGTTTTGGGTGCCTTGACGGCGAATGGGGAACTTGACATCAAAAGAATCTCCAAATGGAATCAGTTTGTTGGAGATATTCCTATTTGTATTCATAAATGCATTGATCTCGTTGAAGACAAAGTTGCTGCAATAGGAGCATTAAAACAATTTAAGAATATCAAACAAGTTTTAAGTTCGGGTGGAGAAGCAACAGCAATGGAGGGCAGAGATGTTTTAAACCAAATGATCAAAACAGCAGGCGATCAAATTCAAATTATTGCAGCAGGCAAAATAACTCGAGACAATCTTATGGAACATCAAAAATTAATTCAGGGAACTGGGTTTCATGGAAGGAGGATTGTGTGAGAATTTGCTAATTTAATATTTCGTAACTTCCAGATTTATGTTTAGAAATAGCTTGTTAATTTTCTTTCTCTTTTGCTTTAATGGCATTCAATTACGTGCACAAAAATTTACAATATTAATAGGCATGGAGTCATTTCTTGTACCTGAAAACGTTGAAGTATTGGATAATACTTATGAATGGACTTCTAAAGGTAAAAATCAAAACGTTCAACTTTACGCTGGTCTTGAACGAAAAATGACAAATAGTCTTCGATTAGGTGCATCTATAAGTTATTCAGTCATAAGCACAGGAACACTTTATAATCCAACTAGTTTTTATAGTTATGGTATAGGATATCTAACCAAATATATCGGCATCAATCCTCATCTTAGATATATCAAACCAATCAAAGCCATCGATCTTTATTGGAAAAACAGTTTGTCTTACTATCGTCTTTTTTCTACCCAAAGAAGCATTTCGGAATACCAATCAGTAATATCAAAGGAATCTTTTAGCAGTGATGTTTTTAGAAAAAATACTTTTTATACCTCTACCGAGCTTGGAATTACATTTCCAATTAGTCCAAAAAACAAGAAAGTCAGTGTTCGAGGAAAATTTGGTCTTCAGCTTAATGTTCCCCTTACCGATTTTATAGAGAATGATTCTTCTCGGTTTTTATATCAAGGAGTGAATATGGGGATCAATATTAATTTCAAGAGAGTTTGATCAATTCGAAGAAGAAGTTGATCTTAGTGCACTAGATTCAGGTGTGTATTTAATTCACTTTCTTAAGGCTAATCAAAAAGTAGAAACAAAGAAAATAATTCATGTCAATTAATTCATTTCACATAATAACATTTTGGTTTGTATTCTTCAATTTATTGACACCAAAATTATATTCTCAAAAAAATTCGTTTTCTGCTAATTTTGAAACAATGCCTGTTCCTTCAAATCCTGAGTTGTTTGATAATAGATATGATTGGACCGAAAAAAGCATCTCCTCTATGGGTCTAATATTTCTAGGAATTGAAAAAAATATCAAAAAACCTCTTTCAGTAGGATTTGACTTCAATTTTTCCAGAATATTCAGTTTTGTAGCATACCGTCCAAATTTTCCAAGTCCAGGATCTGGTTCAAGAATACATTATAACATTCATTATTTTGGGATGCGTTCTTTTATCAAATTGTCAAAACCTTTTAAATCGGCTAATTTCCATTGGAAAAACAGCTTAACCTATTTTCATCATTTATCAAGTATTAAGAAACTAACAGAAAGCGCAACTAGTACGATTTCACAAAACTTTGACAGCCAATATATTAATAAGGGCGCTTTTTACTTGTCGACTCAATTAGGGATGAATTTTCCACTTTTCGTAAAATTCGATTCCATTAAGATTCAAGGAGAATTTGGTCTTTTGTTAAACATGCCAATTAATGATTTTTTTAAAAATGATTCCTCCAGATTTTTATTCCAAGGATTATGTTTAGGTTTAAAAATCGTTTTCATTGATTCTGATTAATAACTTTTACTCTCGCTAATACTAAATATGTTCCGACATTTTTTGAATTGGTTAGAAGATATACGCAAAATTATATTGGGTTTCAACGTAGTTTAAAAATATAGTCCAAATATTACCAGATTCCTATACCTTAAAAGTTCTTTCAATTATTTATCTCTTGTTAATTCAACAATTATAGATGAGGTACAAGAAAATGGATTTATTTCTTCGTCAAGAATGCCTGGACAAAATGAACTTATTAACAAACACAACTTCAAATTAGTAAATGAAATAGGAGTAACGATTGATGTTCTAAACATAAATTGTTACAAGCTTAATTTAGAATGTGGAATGAGAGGAGTTGCAAACCTAAATAATTTTATAAAAAATACTAATGGGGTTTTCTTTACACGGGGAGTAAATATTAATATTGCCTTTTTCTTCACCTAGTAATTAGATTTGAACAAAAGACCCTTTGTCATATTCGTAATATTCATCTGCTGTCAATCAGCTTATTCACAACAATATTCCATCAATAGTAATATTGATTTTATAGTTCTTAATGTTCCTGTAAGCGAAGAACTCTTAGACAATGACTATGATTACAATAGTTTGATTGAGGGGATTCCTTCTCAGTTTGTTCTTGGTTATTCAAGGTATCTGAATCCAAATTTAACCTTCGGTATCAATGCCTCCATTTTCAATACTGGCTTTAGTTATGGATTTTCAGATCTTCCTAATTACACAAGTGGTTCAAGGAGTTACAGTATGTACTTTACCGGTTTAGGCTTTGAAACCAAAAATGTATTTCCATTTTGGAAGCGAGTTTTTTATACAAAATTAAATCTCAGTTATTATCGATTAGTACACTCTAGAAAACGGACTAGAATAAATTCTATAAATACAACACCCATTGATACTGTGATTAAAATCACAAACGATCGAGTCAATAAAAACGTGTTGAACTCCTTCGCTGAAATGGGTGTTCAGTTTCCCCTTTTAGTACGAGTAAAACCGATTAGAGTAGAGGGGTCGATTGGATTAAGGTTATATCAAAATTATATTAGCGTGATCGAATATGAAAATTCTATTTTCATTTCTCCGGGGATACACTTTGGGATTACTGTGATAAAACTCTGAGTTTTTTAAAAGCCATTATTTACTATTGATTCTATTTTAGTGTATTTTATTCTAAACCTACATTATGACTAAACATTGTACATCATTATCATAGCCAAATGATGATTTGATCAAAGCCAAATTAGATAAAGCAGAACGCAATGGGTTCACTTCTGATCGTAAAGAAGAAATTTTGAAACTATCAACGTCGGATTTAAATGCCTAACTACAGGCTTTCTATTAAAGTCAAAAACGATTTGATTTGAATCCATCAATATGGATTTGAACACTTCTTAATGTTAGAAGCCAATATATTTCAATAAGTTCTTTGAATAATTTAGCAATATAGCTGATAGACCTTGTTCCTTTGAATCCGTAGCTCAAATTAAAAAAAGATAAAGAAGATGTCTTTATGGTACTGATTCTATTTATTTCAAAATGAATGATAATATCGTGGACATTAAGTCTACAATTGGGAAGTAAGAAATGAAAAATTAAAAGTCTAAATAAAAACTTGAGCAAAAACACCCTTTAATTACACTTTGACTATTCAAACAAGAAATCCTATCTTGAGAAAAAATAAAAATATGCTTTCAAAAGCACAGTTAAAAAAACAAATTGAACAACTCCCTGATCATTTCACCATTGATGAATTAGTGGAACGTTTAGTTTTTATGAATAAAGTAGAATCAGGACTCAAGGATTCTAAAAATGGAAACAAAATAAACGAATCAGATCTTGAAAATTTAATCAAAAAATGGGTCGCATAAACTGGACGAATCAAGCAGTTAAAGATTTGAAAAACATTTTTGATTTCATTTCTACAGATTCTAAATTTTATGCCAAGAGAGAAATAAGTAAAATAAAGCTACGATCTGAATCTTTAAAACAACTACCTCTTCTAGGAAGAGTAGTTCCCGAATTCAATGATACAAATATTCGGGAGTTAATAGAAGGGAAATATAGGATTGTTTATAGATTAATTGATTCTAAGGACTGCGATATTTTAACTATTCATCATGCATCCAGAGATATTATAATTTTACAAAAGGAATAGCATAAACTAGTAACAAAGTATTTTATAAAGCATAAGCCAATCTACCCCACCCGATCCAAATCCAAATCTCCATAAAACTTCAAATCCACCGATCTC
>JAHDCZ010000117.1 GCA_020629615.1 Saprospiraceae bacterium | reverse complement strand
GAGCTTTTCATTCTCCATTAATGGAAATGGCTAAAAATGAATTACAAGCTGCTATCGAAGCTATTGAAATAAAGGAATTGAAATGTCCGATCTATCAAAATGTGACGGCTCAAAAAGAAACCGATCCCTCTGTAATTAAATCCAATTTAATTGATCAATTGACCTCGCCGGTGCGATGGACAAAAACAATGCAAAATATGCTCGCCGATGGCGTCGATCATTTTACGGAAATTGGTGGAAGGGGAGGTATCATGATTGGTCTTTTGAAAAAGCTTGATCGAACTGTCGCATCTGAAAAAATATAATGTCTACAGAGAAACAAATACGGGCTGGTAAGGTGTTAATTGCTCAACCCTTTATGGAGGACCCGCAATTTAAGCAGTCGGTTATTGTCATTTGTGAGCACACTCAAGATGGTTCATTGGGCTTTGTTCTAAATAAGCCACTAAAAATGAATGTAAATGAGCTGGTCTCAGAATTTCCTGAGCAAGAATTTGAACTTTATTTTGGCGGTCCTGTTGCGACGGATACTATTCATTATATACATAATTCGGGAGATCTTATAGAAGATAGTCAGGAGATCTCCAAAGGCGTCTTTTGGGGAGGCGATTTTGAAAAACTTAAATTTTTGATTCGATCGGAACTAATAAAACCAACTGATATCAAATTCTTTGTAGGGTACTCTGGATGGAGTTCAGGTCAGTTGGAAGATGAACTTAAAGGAAATTCATGGTTTATGGGTGAAATGGATGCCAATTATGCATTCAACAGTCATTCATATTCCTTATGGAAAAAAGTCCTCCAAGTCAAAGGTGATACTTTTTCGGTCATCGCTCAAATGAATGAAGGGTTTAGTAAAAATTAATTCATGATTCTTCTTCAAAATATTTCACTTCAATATGGAGATAGACGCTTGTTTAAGGATCTTAGTATCACCTTGAAACAAAATGATCGTATTGGTCTTATCGGCAGAAATGGCGCGGGAAAATCGACCTTAATAAAGATCATTGCAGGAGAATTAACACCGGATCAAGGATCTATTTCAATTCCTAAGTTATACACTATTGGCGTTCTGAAACAAACTTTGGACATGTCCGAGGACAGTACGGTGTTGGAGGAAGCACTCAAGGCTTTCGCCGAATTGGAGATCTATCAAAAAAAATTAGAAACTCTTAATCAAACATTAAGTACTCGTAAGGATTATGAATCGAGTAGTTATATGGAATTGGTGCAGGAAATATCTGATGTGACCGAGAAATTAAGTGTATTGGATGAAGGAACGGTTGAAGCTACGGCAACTAAAATACTGAAAGGATTAGGATTCAAGCAAGCTGAGCTACATAAAAAAGTAAAAGAATTGAGCGGAGGTTGGAAAATGAGGGTGGAAATGGCCAAGCTCTTGTTAACCAAACCGAGTTTGTTAATGCTGGATGAACCTACCAATCATCTAGACATAGAATCGATCATTTGGCTAGAAAGATATTTAAAAAGTTATCCAGGTATCGTTTTGGTTATTTCGCATGATACAAGGTTTTTGGATGAAGTATGCAATAGGACCTTTGAAATTGAGTTTGGAAAAATCAACCATTTCTCTGGCAACTATTCGAAATTTGTTGTAGAAAAGATCAAGCAAAGGGAGATCAATCAATCTGCTTTCGAAAATCAACAAAAACTAATAGCTGAGAAAGAACGCTTGATAGAAAAGTTTCGCGCGAAAGCCACTAAAGCCAAATTTGCACAGTCGCTAATTCGAGAACTAGATCGAATGGACAGGGTTGAAGTGGAATCCGAAATGGGTAAGGATATGAATTTGCGTTTTCCGCCCGCACCGCGTTCTGGAAAAGTACTTTTTGATCTAGAACAAGTAAAAAAGCAATATGACGATCAGATTGTATTGAATAGCGTAGACCTGATAATTGAAAGAGGAGATAAGATTGCTTTCGTAGGACAAAATGGTCAAGGGAAAAGTACCTTGGCCAAAATAATTGCAGGTGAAATAGAGGCAAGTGATGGAAAGGTATGCGAGGGGCATAATGTGATGATTAGTTTCTTTGCTCAAGACGAGCCAGACCGATTGGACCCCAAATTAACAGTTCTTGATACGCTTTATGCCGTGATTCCAGAACATATGAGAACACAAGCGCGTAAAATTCTTGGTAGTTTTCTTTTTTCGGGTGAAGATGTAGATAAGAAAGTTAGTGTATTATCGGGAGGTGAAAAAACTCGTCTGGCTTTAGCTGGTTTGATCACTCGAGATACTAATTTATTAATTCTAGATGAGCCAACCAATCATTTAGACATTCAAGCCAAAGCAGTACTTAATCAAGCTCTTGATGAATATGACGGAACGCTGATTGTTGTATCTCACGATCGAGATTTCTTAGCCGAGATGACCAATAAGACCTATGAGTTTAAAGATGGAGAATTGAAACTTCATGTGGGTGACATCGAATCATTCTTAAAAACGAGAAAAGCAGAAGATTTCAGAGAGATTGCCAAAAAATCAGAAATCAAATCTCAGCAAAACAACAATGAAGAGAAAGAATCTGAGTCTGAAAGTTTGAGTAGGGAAGAAATTAAAAAACGACAAAGACGTGTGCAATATTTAGAAAAAGATATAGAAAAACTCGAATCCAAAATTGAAGCAATCGAGATAGAAATGTCCGATCCAGAATTTTACCACCAACCAGAAAAAGATCAAAGAATTGCTGATTATCAAAAACTCAAATCAGAATTGGATCAAAAATTATCTGATTGGGAAGAGGCCTTTGAAAATTTGGACTAACTCTTATTTCTTTCCAATTGATGAATGACTGCTTTCATATCTTTAGCTAAGTCACATTCAAATTTTATTTTTTTTTGAGTATCAGGATGAGTAAATGTCAAAGAGTGGGCATGCAGACTATGTCTTGAAATGAGTGGACGTTCACTTTTGTACTTGCTTCGATAAAGAGGTTTTTGACTAAATTCCGATAAAAATAATTCGCTACGCTTTCCATAGATTTTGTCTACAATAAGGGGGTGACCGATTGATCTCATGTGGACTCTGATTTGATGCATTCTACCCGTGAGTATTTCGATTTCCATTAAGGAAATTTGATCATAGGACTTTAAAGTCTTGTACATTGAAACTGCTCTTTTTCCTGTGGTTGATACTTTCATGTAACCCTTAATGTGCGGTGATAAGAAGTTTTCAACTTTTCCTTCCGCCGGGTTTGGTGTTCCGCTTACAAGAGCCAAGTATTTTTTCTTGACCTCCCTTTTTTCAAATTGTTCACAAAGATTTTTATGAGCGATTTCATTTTTTGCATAGCAAATGATCCCTGATGTGTCTTTGTCTAAACGATGGACGATAAATATATCTGCTTTTAGTTTTCGTTTTAGGAGTTCTTGAAGAGACAATTGTTTAGGATCACGTCCTGGAATCGAGAGAACGCCTGATGCTTTATTACAAATTACAATATCAGCATCTTGATGAATAATGGTGAAGGGCCTTTTTGCCATACTATTTAAAGTCAGAGTACTTCTTATTCCCTTTTATATAATATTGCCAAAGTATACTCCCTTTGTAGATATTTCCCGAATAGGGTGAGGATTTACTCAATTGGGTAATCAATTTATTGAAATAACGTTTTCTCTTATAAATATTGATGATGTTGCGATAAACATAAAAATGAGCTTTAAGGATGGCAACGGTATGTTTGTACTGCCCACTCAAGAGAAATTTAATTCCAGCAATTCCATCCAAACATAGACGAAAAGGAAATAACCAAAGTAATCGCGCAGCCTCATTGTTTTTAATGACCGTTGATAAATTATTTCTGAAGTTTAAATAGGTTTTGGTTGAATTTCCATAAGCCAAAGTTCCACCACCAAGATGTTGAACACTGACTTCATTGACGGCCAAGACCTTAAAGCCAGCTCGCTGTATTCTCCAGCATAAATCAATTTCCTCCTGATGAGCAAAATAGCTAGAGTCAAATCCACCTAAGTTTTTAAATAAATCCATCCTCACTACCATTGCCGCACCGGATGCCCAGAATATTTCATGATTCCCGTCGTATTGGCCTTCATCTTTTTCTAGGGTCTCAAAGACTCTACCTTTACAAAATGGATATCCAAGCCTATCCATCATACCACCAGCAGCACCAGCATACTCAAATAACGATTTATCCTCTAAAGCGAGAATTTTAGGTTGTGCCGCCCCAATGGATTTATCATCATCCATCAGTTGTATGATCGGATCAAGCCAACCTTCAGGAACTAAAACATCAGAATTTAGTAGTACAATATATTCGTTGTCCAAAAGTTTAATACCTCTATTATATCCTTCGGCAAACCCATAGTTTTTACTGAGGTGAATCAATTTAATTTCAGGGTGCCATTCTTTAATATATTTTACCGATTCGTCGGAAGACGCATTGTCAATAACCACAAGCTCTACATCTTCACTATGACTTGACAATAAAACATTTGGTAAATAACTTTCTAAATGTTCAACACCATTAAAATTTAGGATAGCAATGGCGATTCTTTTTGATTTTTCTAAAACCACATCTCCAAGTACAATCTTTGATTCTTTTCGATCGATAAATAGCTGATTTTTTAAGGCGCTTAGATCATCAAATTTTTTGTCTTCTCTTAGAAACTTTACGATCTCGATTGAGATTTGTTGTTCGTAAATATTTTCATTAAAATCAAAGATATTTACTTCAATACTTTTTCCTTTTACACGTGGAAGGGTAGGGCGGTCACCAATGTACATCATTCCATGGTATTTTTCATGATTGATGTAAACGTAAACGGCATATATTCCCTCTTTAGGAATCAACTTGTTGGGATGATTTATTTTGAGATTTGCTGTTGGAAAACCAAGAGTCTTTCCAATTTTTTCTCCATGAACAACTTTTCCTGTGATTTTATAATGATGGTTTAAAAATCGGGTACTTGTCTCAATGTCACCAGCAAGCAAGCCTTCTCTAATTTTAGTAGAGCTGATCGTAATTTCCTCAAGTTCTTGCTTCTCGATTTCAATCACTTCGAAATCGTGTTCGGATTCATATTGTTTTAACAGTCGAAGATCACCTGTTCTATTTAGTCCAAAGCGATGATCGTAACCAATCACTATATATTTTGGATTGAATTTTTTTAAGAGAAATTTTTCTATGTATTCTCTAGGGTCTTGCCTAGAAAATTCAAACGAAAAAGGTACGATCACCAAATTATCGATCCCATATTTTTCAAATAATACCCTTTTTTCATGTACCGTTGATAGTAACATTAAGGAATCATCCTTGGGATATATGATTTGTCTAGGATGAGGATCAAAGGTAATCACTATATTTTCACCTTCTATTTCATTGGAAAGTTGGCGAAGTCGTGATAGTATGCCTTGATGCCCCTTGTGTACTCCGTCAAAGGAACCAATAGTAATCACCGAATTCTTAAATTCCGGTAAGTTGTCTATTCCCTTAAATATCCTCATATGATCTTAAAAACATTCATCTTTCAGGGCAATATTACAACAAACCTTTAAAACTTGTCAATTCTTTTAATACAAACATTTAGATGTACAATTTGTTATAACTTTAGGCTTTAAAATGAACTGAATGGATCATAATAAAATAGTCAATGCGCTAAGGAATGTAAAGGACCCCAAAACGGGTCAAGATATCATTTCCGTAGGCCTTGTACATGATTTTAGAATCAATGGAAATCATGTTGGATTTACAATCAAATTGGATCACAATGATCCATCAATTAAGTCTTCATTAAACTTTGGTTGTATTGGAGCGATAAAAGAATTGTACCCTGAAGCTGAGGTACACATACATTTAGATTCGGCGAAAGCCAATAGTCCATCAAATCAAGTGCTTCCTCATGTTAAAAATATTGTTGCGATCGCTTCGGGCAAAGGTGGAGTGGGCAAATCTACGATCACGGCTAACCTCGCCATGAGTTTGTTAGATAAAGGCTATAAAGTTGGCTTGATGGATGCCGATTTATATGGACCTTCTATGCCTAAAATGTTTGGGATTGAGGGTCAACGTCCTCCCATTAAAGAATTGTACGGTAAGCATAAAATTGTACCTATCCAAACCAATGGTCTTCATATTGTTTCTATTGGAAATATCGTCGATCCCGAACAAGCAGTTGTCTTAAGAGGACCTCGATTAGGGGGCATCATTAAACAATTTGTAAATGAATGTATTTGGCCTGAGCTTGATTTTCTCCTTATTGATTTGCCTCCTGGCACCGGTGACATTCAGTTAACTTTGGTTCAAACTGTCCCTCTTACTGGAGTAGTGATGGTAACAACGCCACAAGATTTGGCATTTATAGATGCTGTCAAAGCGATGAATATGTTTATGTTGGATAATATTAATGTTCCCATTCTAGGGGTTATAGAAAATATGTCCTGGTTTACACCGAATGAGTTGCCTGATCACAAATATCATATTTTTGGTCAAGGAGGAGGAAGGAAATTGGCGGATAAAGCGGGTACGATGTTGCTCGGGCACGTACCATTAATTATGTCAGCTCGGGAAAACGGAGATCAGGGAATTCCCGCTTTCAAAGGAGAAAATCAAATGTTTAAAGATGTCTTTACTGATTTAAGTACAAATCTTGTTAGACAAATATCCATGAGAAACGAAACCATGGCTCCAACTCAAATCGTAGATGTTAAATAGTTTTATTTATAAATATTCGTACTTTTGAAATATGTCAACCACAGATAAAAAAGCTCTAATAGATAAAATTGACAAAGCCCTTGAAGATATTCGTCCTCATTTGGCCGTGGATGGTGGAAATGTAGAAGTAGTGGATGTAACAGAAGACATGCATGTTACTGTTAAATGGTTGGGTAATTGTGAATTTTGTTCCATGTCGGCAATGACCATGAAAGCAGGAATCGAACAAGCCATCAAAAGTAGAATACCTGATGTCACCAGTGTGAGCGCTGTGAATGGTGTTGAAATACCTGCTCCGATCAATGACTAAAGAAGAATTATTCAAACAAATTTTGGCCAAAGAAAGTTTTCTTTGTGTTGGACTCGATACTGACTTAGAGAAAATTCCTTCTTTCTTTTTGGATTATGATGATCCTATTTTTGAGTTTAATAAACGCATTATTGATTGTACCAAGGATTTATGCGTGGCATACAAACCCAATACTGCTTTTTACGAATGTTATGGTGCTAAAGGATGGGAAAGTCTACAAAAAACATTGGACTATATTCCCGATGATATCTTTACGATCGCAGATGCCAAGAGAGGGGATATCGGAAATACCTCAAGTCGATATGCCAAAGCATTTTTCGAGCAACTTGGTGCTGATTCAGTGACTGTTGCTCCTTACATGGGAAGTGATTCAGTACAACCTTTTTTAGGTTTTGATGGCAAATGGGTGATCTTGCTGGCATTGACATCAAACCAAGGAAGTAAGGATTTTCAATTTTTGGAACACAAAGATCAAAAGGTTTATCAGCATGTTTTGGAAACTTCTAAACAATGGGGGAGCGATGATCAATTGATGTATGTGGTTGGTGCAACACATCCAGAAAATTTCGTAGAAATTAGAAAACATGTTCCTGATCATTTTCTTTTAGTGCCTGGAATTGGAGCACAAGGAGGTGATTTAAGTAAAGTATCGGAATTTGGAATGAACAATCAATGTGGATTATTGGTAAACTCTTCACGAGGTATTTTATACGCTTCACGCGAAAAAGATTTTGAAGAAGCATCAAGAAGTGCTGCACTAAAATTGCAACAAAAGATGGCGGTTTCTTTGACTAAAAAATTTCATTGACCATGAATAAGATAATCTACTTGCCATTTTTGGTTTTACTTTTATTTAGCTGTTCAAAAAAGAACTTAGCCTTAATTGAAGATCAAGAGAAAACTAAAATAATGGAGGTGATGACCAAACAAGAAAATGCGTGGAATCGTGGTGATCTTGATGGTTTCATGCAAGGCTATTGGAAATCAGAGTCTTTAACTTTTATAGGGTCAAAGGGCTTAACTTATGGATGGGAGACCACTTTGAATAATTACAAGAAGTCGTATCCTGACAAAGAAACCATGGGCACTTTGAAATTTGACGTTTTACGATTAGAAAAGATGGGCCCGACGGCTTATCATATGATTGGTACCTATACTTTGTATCGAAAAAATGACCAACCCACTGGGCCATTTACTTTAATTTGGGAGATGATTGATGGTAATTGGGTCATCACCGCGGATCATAGCAGTTAATCAAAACTCAATCGTCCTAGGAAAATTTTTCTCTAGAAAATTAAAGACGATTCGATTGGCCTCAATGTTTTGATCTTCGTAATGAATCGCTTCTTTTAATTCTTCGATTCCGTACTTAATATCTTCTTTGGGAATATATCCATATCCTTTATAATCACCATCCTCAATTAATACCAATGAAGCTTCATCGTCTTGTCTTCCATCACCGACAATAAACATATTTTTATCCAAGATTTTTTTAATCTCATCAATTGCTGACATGGCTCTACTGTTATAATCTTCAGCAGATTCTTCTTGTATACAAGCTCCATAACATGCCTTAATTTTATGTTGAAAACAGGCACCTTCTGTTTGCTCGAGACCGCATAAAATTTGACACAATCCATATTCCGCCATCACATGAGCCATTTTGGCTTTTGCACTTGGTGTGTTTTTAAAAAATCCTATGATCTGTTTTCCGTATTTATTTTTGGTATTGGATTTCAATATTTCAAATCGTAGGTAACCACTT
>JAHDCZ010000116.1 GCA_020629615.1 Saprospiraceae bacterium | reverse complement strand
TAGGATATAACCAGAATAATTAATATTATTAAAAAAAAATTCCATGAAATCAGCATTGACAATTATCATTTCTGTTTGGTTTATTACAATTGTACTTGGACAAAATGAAATCGTTTGGTCCAAAAATTTTGGTGGTTCAGGATGGGACTCACCTTGGAAGATTGAATTAATAAATGATCAAATCATCGTCGTTGGATTTTCCAATTCTCAGGAATTCGGGGAAAATTTCAATACTTATAATAAGGCTTTCTGCCTGCTTTTGGATGAAAATGGCGAATTGCAAGAACTAAATACTTTTGCAGAAGAAGAAAACAATTTACTTTTCGACATCGTTGCTGCAGAAGACGGAAATTATCTAGCTGGAGGTATAATTCAAAATGGCTTAGATCCAATCAACGAAATTCCAATCTACGATTATTGGATTATAAAACTATCTCCAAAAGGAGAACTAATATGGTCAAAAAGTTACGGCGGTTCAAAAGATGATTGGTTAACAAGAATTCTACCTATTGGGAATAACGAATTTATACTAGTTGGAAATGCTCCTTCATCGGATGGGCAAATTTCAAATTCAGAAAATGGAGATATTTGGCTTGTGAAAATTGATGCTGATGGAAATATCATTTGGGATAAATCGTTTGGGAATGATTACAATTCTTTTATTGAAGCAGCTACTATCCTCTCTGATGGAAACATTTTATTAGCCGCCAACTTATTTGAACCTGGTCAAAGTTGGGATATTAATTTGATTAAGATAGATCCAAATGGTGAACAACTTTGGGCAAATGAATTAGGAGGTGATAATTTAGAACTTACTGAAGATGTCATAGAAGCTGCAAACGGAGATATACTTTTAACAGGTGATTCGGCTTCTGAAAACTCTGAATTACCTAAAGGAAGTTTTATAATTCGCTATGATTCTGAAGGGAATGTAATATGGATTTCGGGATTTGAATTTGATATATACCAAAGCAAAATAAACCAAAGATCCAATGGCACAATTGATGTTTTTGGAACTTATGGATCGAGCATTGAACATAAAACATTTAGTGGAGATGGATTACTTTTAAATAGATATATAGTTACTGAAAATAATACTAATCATTTTTCTTCAATCAAATCTATCCCAAATGGATATTTAGTAAGTGGGATATCAAGTTTTGAGGAAGACTTTCCAACCAGTATTTGGATATTCAAACTGATTGATCCTACTTTGAGTAACACAAATCATGACTTTGCTCAATTTGATATATTTCCAAATCCAGCTTCTAATAAAATTCAGATTAATTCTCAAGATAAAAGTTTCAATAAAATCGAAATACTTAATCAATTAGGACAAAATTTAGAAACATATGAATTGAAATCGGAATCTCATACTTTTCATTTAGATCTTTCTTCATATGAGAACGGTATATACTTTTTAAAAATTCAAAGTGGAATAAACTTTAAAATCAAAACAGTCATTAAAATTTGATACTAATTTGAAAATTGAGTTTTACCAAAATAAATTTTATGCCCTTATTATCTTTGGCACCATAAGAACAAATGAATTGAACTAAATGAAAAAAACATCCCATAACACTCTGTCCTATGAAAAGTAGAAACTTTAACAAATAATATTTTCAATTAAATCTTAGATCATTTTTATTAATATCTATTAGAAAAAGAAAAGGCCTTCGCAAAAAAAGGTCTTTTCTTTTTCGCGTTTTATAATCTATCGGTACGGCATCCTATCTGTGATACACCTCTTGTTCAGTGTCCACATGCATCTATGTGATCGATAAATAAGCAAAGCAACATGCAAGCACTTGTGTATCTATACACCTATAATGTTTTGTTGTCTTTGCTAGCTCTTATGCATTTGTTGTACTAATATTTATCCCAATACTCCTACAGAATAAGGTGTTTCTGTTTTTATTACTGCATGTATTTTTGACAGGAGTTTCCTTCCTACTTTAAATATCACTGCCTTTGAATTCTTCCCCCCATGACTCCTATAGTAATTCTGCATCACCGGATCTATCCTCACTGCTTGCCAAGAAGCTTCTATGATCAGGTTTCTTACATGCCTGTTTGCTCTTGGCGTTGAACCCCCTGTATAGATTCCTTCTCCGCTCTGTTGCATACTCGGTATGAATCCTACATACGATGCTAGCTTTTTGAAAGACTTAAATCGCCTAATCGTCTAGCTCTGCCAATCGTTTAAAACGGATTAATATTTAATAATAATTCCCCTATTGTCTTACCAACCTACACTCGTATAAAGTATGCCCTACTCCACCAACGTCATGATGTTCTTCAGTAATTGTTAGTCCAGCTTTATAGACTTGGGCTTTCATATCTTCAGAATAATACATTTTGCTATTACCATTTGCCATACATGTAAAATATAAAGAAGTTGCATGTAGACTATAAGCCGCTCCTTCGAATTGTTGGTCATCCCAATAATTTTCTAATATGTAGATTACGCCATCTTGTTTTATGGCATGTTTAACATTATTTAAAATTGTCAATACTTCCTCTTCAGAAAAACAATCCAAAAATTGACTCATCCAAATGGCATCAAAGTCTTTCACCTCAGGAATCTCTTTCAAAACATTCGCTTCAATGAATTTTACACGAGTTTCATCCTTTAAGTTCTCTTTGGCAACATTTAATTGTCCTGGCAAATCCATTAAGGTTACCACGACATTTTCATCGAAAGCAAGAGATGCCTTTGCCCACTTTCCTGTATTACCTCCGATGTCTAAAATTTTATCAACCGGTTGATCATAGACAATTTTAACCGCTGCAGGAAAAGCATTATCAGAGTAATAGTGATCAAATTCAAACCAACTTTTTTGAACTTGTTTAGGCAATTGAGAAAGTCCTTCATATATCGTTTCCCATTCGCCAAAAACTTTCAAGCCTCTAGGTTTTCCATATACAATTGATTCCTTCAAAAACTTAAACCCTTCATAATTCACATCGTAAGTGAAATTCATGTTAGCCCTTGTCAATTTATCTCTCAACAAGAAATATCCCGTTTTAGTCAGCTTAAAAACACCATCTTTTGCCCAGACCAATTCCATTCCGAGAGCTGCCTCCAAAAGAACCTTTATTCCATAATTTGAGACTTTACAAGCTTCGGATAATTCATCGATACTAGCTCCTTTTCGATTCATTAATTCTTCCAAAATATTGAGATCGATTAATGCTCTTGCTGCTTGAAACATCATGGGAGCCCATGCTATCTTTTGTGCTTGCATTTTAGCCTCTAAGGCTGTTTTCTTGTCGTTCCCGTAGGTTCTTTTCTTCATCACTTTATGTCATCTGATGTTAAAATGGTATGAAATAACAATACAAACTCATCTGAAAACATATCGTCTTTTCATTTGAGAACGAAATATAGGACAAACTACCCAACTATATCCATTCTATCCGAAGTTTTGTAATGAGAATTGAAATAATTCCGAGATTTCAATGAATTGAAAACTTCTAAAATATCAGAATTTTTTTTAAAGTATGAGACCAACATTCGACGAAAGTCAAAAAAAATTAACGAACAATCGAAACATCACCTTTTAAAATCAATTCCTCTCCACCTTCTTTTTCAAGAATGATTAAGTAAACATAGACTCCAGGGTTTAACAGTTCTCCCTTAAAGCTTCCATCCCAGCCAACTGTCGGTTCATTAATCGGATGATCGAAAGTCGAAAATATTTTTTCACCCCACCGATCGAATATATAAAGTTCCTTCATCCGAGTATTCAAATCATCTGATTGCACATAAAAGTAATCATTGATCCCATTTTTGTTTGGACTAAAGGCATTCGGAACATAATAATCAAAAACTTCTTCTGCCTCGATATAGATAAACTCCTGGATTAAACAATTATCTCCGTATTCCAAGGTGATTGTATAGCTCAACGATTCTGCCAGTGTGGCAATAGGATTTAGACAATTTGTGCAACTCAAACCTGTTTCGGGTGTCCAAACAATTGACGTTGGTGTAAAATCTGGATTTATCTCGATCTGAAATTCACCCTGATTAGCAGTCACGCTATACGAACTTTGTACACTAGGTGTTTCAAAACTCAAAACCACACTGACTAAACTATCACAACCATTTTGATTAATCAACATTACTTGACCAGAAGGATTAGATTCATTAAAAACGGTAGTCCCTACAATCAATTCACCATCTTCACATAGGACTTCTTCTAAAAGTGAAGCATCGTTCATCATGAAATCAATTTGTAGTTCAATAATAGTATCACAACCGTTGACACTGCCTGCAGGAATAAGCAATTCATCAAGTTGATTATTGATGTCTATCACTGTACCCTCGATCGTCACTGATTCGTCCTCACACAAAATGTCTTGATAGACTCCGAGTGCTGGATCATAAAAATCTAAATCGATTGTAATAATACTGTCACAGCCAGCAACACTCCCTCCAACAATCGTTTCTTGTCCAGTCGGGTTGTTAATATCATAAAGTACATCCTCGACTATAACAAAATCGTCCGCGCAGAGGATTGGATTCAACAGACCATTTACTGAGCTACTAAAATTCAAATTAACATTTACAATACTGTCACAACCAGCACTACTTGCATTCGGCAAAACGCTTGTCCCAGAAGGATTTGATTCGTCATATACATCAGATCCAATGATGAGAGTTTGCCCAGCACAAAGATCATCGACATACATCATAGGTATTTCTGGGTGAAAATTTAAATCAATCATTATCACACTATCACATCCACCTGTACTCCCGTTTGCAATCGTCTCCATTCCATTCGGTGTGTTAATATCATAAACTACATTATTCACAACTACGAATTCATCAGGACAAATCGTAGGGTCGACATTCTCAATAACAAAAGCATCGAAATCCAATAGTATATTGACTACACTATCGCAGCCCATCTCACTAGCTCCTTGCAGCATCACGGATCCCATGGGATTATCTTCATCAAACATCTCTCCACCGATCACGATAGATTCGCCGGTACAAAGTGTAGTTTCAAACAAACCATCTTCGATGGTATAAAAACTTAAATCAACATTTATTATACTATCACAACCCGCTGCACTCCCACCTATAATCGTCTCCATTCCACTAGGGTTGGCAAAATCATAGATTACATTATTAACCATTATTGAAGATTCGATACAGATAGTTTCTATCACGTCGTTACCTGCAAAAGCTTGATAGTCCAAATCAACAATCACTGTACTGTCACAACCATTCGCGGAAGCATTGGGTAAAACTACTGTACCTGAAGGATTATTTTCATCAAATATTTCGGTTCCAACCATCAGGACTTGACCAAAACAGAAGGTGCCATTTTCGTCTCCAGTCGGAGCTGGAAAGTAATTCAAATTTATGTCAACAATACTGTCACAACCATTCATGGAAGTCATCACCTCCGTACCGGATGGATTCATTTCATCGTATAACACATTATTAACTATGACTGATTCACCAGGGCAAAAATCATTATTTAAAATGCTTGATGATTCCAACAATGAATTGAGGTTAAAAATATATTCGGTGTCAACCGCACAATTATCGTCTTGAATATTATTTAAAGTAAGAGTCCATTCCGTTTCTAAACTTCCCAATTCAATCATGTCCTCCTGTAGCATCGGCATCATTCCAGCATTGCAAATGGTAACTATATGATTGGTTCCAGTTAGAGAAATGTTAGTATTGTCACTAAAGCCTTGAGTATTTGTCAAGGACATCAAGACAGTAGCATTCAGAGCAGTGTCATTTATATCTATAGAAATTTCTACACAATCTTCTTGGCAGACAGTCGTGGCACTCAAAATAGCAACTACCTCGGGTTGATCCAAGACGGTAACATTAAACCAAGACATATCTACCTCACAAGTGACTCCATCACCTATGGTATAAGCCAAGGTGACGACCATACCTCCCATATCAGTCGTATTAATATAGTGATCATCAAATAAGGTTTCAGGAGAAGTGGTTTCTTCAAACAATCCGCCGACATCTCCCATAATCAAGAGATTGTAGAGATTGACAATCTCACCTTCACAAACTTCATACACCACATCTTCTCCGGCAGAAACGCTATTCGCAATCTCGATAGTAATCACAGCCTCATCTGATGCACAAATGGCTGAACCGGGTTGGGTATAAATAAAATCATACATCCCTGTTAGTCCTGTTGAATTGAAAACAGAACCGGTCAGTGCTCCAGACATATCAACATCTGTAAATGTCCCACCGACGTCTCCATTCAACACCAAGCTTGTAAGATCTATTGAACTTCCTTGACAAACTGTTGACATATTATCTTCTCCTGCTGACAGTGCTTCTTCTATTTCTACGGTCAGGGTGGATGTTTCTTGATTGCAAAAATCCTGAGCAGGGATCACGTATTGTACAGGACAAGTCCCAGAAGCGGCACTAAATTCGACGGCATTCGGATTGCTTAGATCCAATCCACAAGCATTGATATCAACCAAAAACCCACCAGCATCAGGATTAGCTAATTCTGCCAAGACATCTATTACATTCACTCCATTGGAACAAATTTCAATTGTATTTGAAATACCTGCATTGGGGCCTTCCTGAACGACAACAAGAATCGGAGTAATGACGAGACCACATGCAATACCTGAAAGTGAATAAGAAAAATCATAAACACCCAAATCTAAATCACTAAGATCCACATTGAAAGGATCTGTCAAATCAATTCCCGACATTAAATCATCCGACCAATTACCACCGAGCGTTTCATCTCCAATGAGCACTTCATGAAAATCTGCTAGTTCTGTTGCACCTAGACATATCGTAAGCACCCCACCTGATTGCCCTGCGTTGGGCAAAGCTTCAATTGTAATTAAGACATCGGCATCATCAGCGAGACAAGAAGCATTGGCAGCGATCTCGTAAGTATAGGTGTACATTCCTGGAGGTAAGGTAGAAACATCGACCATCGTTGGATTGGAAAGATCAACACCCGTCGCGTTGACATCTATCCAAACTCCACCACTCTGAGCATTCATTCCGAGTGCACTTTGTAAATCAACGAGAGATGGATCATCTTCACAAACAAATAGATTTGCATCATTTCCCGCATTGGGTGCAGCTACGATAGTAATCGCCACAATTGCACTACTGGCTGGGCAAATTCCTGAAGGAGGGAAACTGTAGGTAAACAAATAAATTCCCGATGGAACACTTGAAAAATCAACGGAAGTCGGATCGGTCAAATCCACACCTGTTCCACTATCATCTGTCCAAACTCCACCTAAGTCAGGCGTACCTATCAAAATAGAAAACAAGTTTTGCGTTGTGGTTTCGCCAGCACAAAATTCGACTGTACCATCCATTCCTGCGCTGTTAGTATCATTAATGACAACATTTACAGTAGCTTCTACTTGAGGGCATAAACCAGAGGCTGGAATGGAATAAGTGAAATCAAAATCACCAAATGGGATAGCAGCAAAATCTACATTGGTTGGGTCCGTCAAATCCACTCCAGTACCGTTGACATCAATCCAAGTTCCACCACTTTGAGGTGCTCCATTTAAGGCGGCAAATAAATTTTGACTATTTGTATCGCCTTCACATAATTCAAGTAAGCCATCTTGTCCTGCATCAGGAGAACTCGTCACCGTCAATTGTACGGTAGCTGCATCTGCTGGACATAAACCAGAAGCACTTACTGTATAGGTAAAATTATATACGTTAACCGGAAGTCCACTGACATCTACCGCAGAAGGATTAGATAGATTGACACCACTGCCATTATCATCAGACCATGAGCCTCCTACATCGGGCGTTCCTCCCAGCGCAGCAAATAAATCTTGTAAAGTAGGATCTCCAGCACAAACATTGATACCACCATTAACACCTGCATTTGGAGCCAAATCCAAACTAACAGTTACCATGGCACTTACCTGAGGACATGAACCAGAGGCTGCAATCGTATACGTAAAATCATAATCACCCGCAAATAAAGAACTAAAATCAACCATATTGGGATTTGAAATATCAATACCTGTTGCATTATCATCGGACCAGACACCACCCAAATCTGGCATTCCATTCAAAGCGCCCAATAAATCCTGAAATGTATTATCTCCTTCACACAAATTTATACTTCCATCAGTTCCTGCTGTAGGTGCATTTACTATCGCCACAGATATGATCGCTACTGCGTCATTACACCCATTGATTCCAGTCACTGTGTAAGAGAAATCAAAATTACCTGTAGGAACAGTAGAGAAATCAACTGAAAAAGGATTGGATAAATTTACCCCTGCACCATTGAGATCAAGCCATGTTCCGCCCAAGTCATTTGAAGCTCCTAATGCAGCATCAAGATCCTGAAATGTTGTCTCCCCTTCACAAAGAGTTAGAGTCCCATTCATCCCAGCATTTGGTGCGGTCTCAATATTCATGGTCACCATGGCAGACACCATCGGGCAACTTCCAGAGGCCGCAATTTCATAATTAAAATCATAAGAGCCAGGAGCGACTCCGCTAAAATCAACAGCAGAAGGAATAGCAAGATTTACTCCAGAAGCATCTAAATCCGTCCAAGATCCACCTCCATCTGGCGAACCATTTAAGCCAGCAAAAAGGTCTTGTAAGACAGTCTCTCCCTCGCAAATATCAATTGAGCCATTGGCTCCAGCACTCGGTGCATCGACTATACTCACCGTGACAAAGCTACTCGCATTTCCACAAACACCCATACCTAAAACCCCATAACTAAAATCGTAATCTCCCATCGCTAAAGTTGAAAAATCAACCGCGGATGGATTGGATAGATTAACACC
>JAHDCZ010000014.1 GCA_020629615.1 Saprospiraceae bacterium | reverse complement strand
ATGCATCATGTGGATTAACAAATGGAGAAGTGGAGATTTCATGGACAGGCGGCACGGGACCATATAACATAAGTGGAGACTTGACACAAGCAAATGCAACAAGTCCTCAGACTTTTACGGGCTTAAGTGCAGGAACGTATACCGTAACAGTAACAGATGTTAACGGATGCTCCGATACTGCTTCGGCAACTGTTGGAAGTTCAACAGGATTACTATCAAGTGGTCTTGGAACAGCAACTACCTGTGGTTTAAACAATGGAGAAGTGGAGATTTCATGGACAGGCGGCACGGGACCATATAACATAAGTGGAGACTTGACACAAGCAAATGCAACAAGTCCCCAGACTTTTACTGGCTTAAGTGCAGGAACATATACCGTAACGGTAACAGACGTTAACGGATGCTCCGATACTGCTTCGGCAACAGTTGGAAGTTCAACAGGATTATTATCAAGTGGTATTGGGACAGATGCGAGCTGTGGTTTAAATAATGGAGAAGTAGAGATTTCATGGACAGGCGGCACTGGACCATATAACATAAGTGGAGACTTGACACAGGCAAATGCAACAAGCCCTCAGACTTTTACGGGCTTAAGTGCAGGAACATATACCGTAACGGTAACAGACGTTAACGGATGCTCCGATACTGCTTCGGCAACAGTTGGAAGTTCAACAGGATTATTATCAAGTGGTATTGGAACAGCAACTACCTGTGGTTTAAATAATGGAGAAGTAGAGATTTCATGGACAGGCGGCACTGGGCCATATAACATAAGTGGAGACTTGACACAAGCAAATGCAACAAGTCCCCAGACTTTTACTGGCTTAAGTGCAGGAACATATACCGTAACGGTAACAGACGTTAACGGATGCTCCGATACTGCTTCGGCAACAGTTGGAAGTTCAACAGGATTATTATCAAGTGGTATTGGGACAGATGCGAGCTGTGGTTTAAATAATGGAGAAGTAGAGATTTCATGGACAGGTGGCACGGGACCATTTACTATAAGTGGCGATTTGTCACAAGCTAATGCGACGAGCCCTCAGACTTTTACGGGCTTAAGTGCAGGAACGTATAACGTAATGGTAACAGACGTTAATGGATGCTCTGATAATGCTTCAATTACAATTGGAAGTTCATCAGGACTTTCTGCGAATGCAACAACAACAAGTACTAGTTGTGGAGCAAATGACGGTTCGGTCACCCTAAATTGGACAGGCGGCACAGGCCCCTTTACCATAAGTGGTGATCTATCGCAATCAAATGCGACGAGTCCTCAATCATTTAATAATTTAAGTAGTGGGAGCTACTCTTTAACGATAACAGACATTAATGGTTGTTCGGATACTGTGGTTGCGGTTGTTACTAATTTAAATGGACCTACCGCGAGTTCTGTAGCTACCCCTTCTTTATGCGGAAATGATAATGGAAGTATAACTGTCAGTTGGAACGGTGGGTTTGCACCATTTAATATTTCAGGTGATTTGAATCAAACCAACGCAACTAGTCCCTTTGTGTTTTCAAATTTAGCTCCTGGAAATTATAACATTACTGTCTCAGATGCAAGTGGGTGTACCTCTGTTGCCTCAGCAACGGTAGAGGATCAAGCTTCTCCGAATACTAATGCAACAGGAGTTGATGCGTCATGCGGTTTAACAAATGGAGAAGTAGAAATTACCTGGACAGGTGGGACAGGACCATTTACGATAAGTGGCGATTTGTCACAAGCGAATGCGACGAGTCCCCAAACGTTTACTGGCTTAGGTGCAGGAACATATACGGTAACAGTGACCGATGCAAATGGTTGTTCAAATACAGCTTCAACAATAATAGGAAGCTCATCAGGACTTTCGTCCAATGCAACAGGGGTTGATGCGTCATGCGGTTTAACAAATGGAGAAGTAGAAATTACCTGGACAGGTGGGACAGGACCATTTACGATAAGTGGCGATTTGTCACAAGCGAATGCGACGAGTCCCCAAACGTTTACTGGCTTAGGTGCAGGAACATATACAGTAACAGTGACTGATGCAAATGGCTGTTCGGATACGGCCTCAACTTCAATTGGAAGCTCTTCAGGACTTTCGTCCAATGCAACCGGGGTTGATGCGTCTTGTGGTTTAACGAACGGAGAAGTAGAAATTACATGGACAGGTGGGACAGGTCCATTTACGATAAGTGGCGATTTGTCACAAGCGAATGCGACGAGTCCCCAAACGTTTACTGGCTTAGGTGCAGGAACATATACGGTAACAGTGACCGATGCAAATGGTTGTTCAAATACAGCTTCAACAATAATAGGAAGCTCATCAGGACTTTCGTCCAATGCAACAGGCGTTGATGCGTCATGCGGTTTAACAAATGGAGAAGTAGAAATTACTTGGACAGGCGGTACGGGACCATTTACGATAAGTGGCGATTTGTCACAAGCGAATGCGACGAGTCCCCAAACGTTTACGGGCTTAAGTGCAGGAACTTATACAATAACAGTGACCGATGCAAATGGTTGTTCAGATACGGCCTCAACTACAATTGGAAGTTCTTCAGGACTTTCGCCCAATGCAACAGGGGTTGATGCATCTTGTGGTTTAACGAATGGAGAAGTAGAAATTACCTGGTCAGGTGGCACGGGACCATATAATATAAGTGGCGATTTGTCGCAAGCGAATGCGACGAGTCCCCAAACATTTACGGGCTTGAGTGCCGGAACTTATACAATAACAGTGACCGATGCAAATGGTTGTTCAGATACGGCCTCAACTACAATTGGAAGTTCTTCAGGACTTTCGCCCAATGCAACAGGGGTTGATGCATCTTGTGGTTTAACGAATGGAGAAGTAGAAATTACCTGGTCAGGTGGCACGGGACCATATAATATAAGTGGCGATTTGTCGCAAGCGAATGCGACGAGTCCCCAAACGTTTACAGGCTTAAATGCCGGAACATATGCAGTAACGGTTACTGATGCGAATGGTTGTTCGAATACAGCATCAGCGAACGTAGGAAGTTCCATAGGACTTATGCCGAATGCTATCAGCACAGATGCATCGTGTGGCTTAACAAATGGTGAAATACAAGTTACATGGTCAGGTGGTACGGGACCTTTTAACATAAGTGGCGATTTATCACAAACGAATGCGGTAAGTCCGCAAACGTTCACTGGTTTAAGCGCCGGTACATATATGATTACTGTGACTGACGTAAATGGTTGTTCGGGTACCGCAACATCAATCGTATTGAATTCTGAAAGACCAATGGCAAATACACAAGCCGTGAATACAACATGTGGATTTTCAAATGGGTCTGTTACAATTGAATGGATGGGAGGTGTTGCACCATTTACTATAAGTGGCGATTTATTTCAAGTGAATGCAGTGAGTCCTCAATCATTTACGGGCTTAAGTGCGGGTACATATTCTGTTGTTGTTACAGACAGTAATGGATGTACAGATACAGCAACAGCAATGGTGGGTACTTCTATGGGACTAGTTTCGAGTGCCAATTCAAGTGACGCAACTTGTGGTCAAGATAATGGAGAAATTCAGGTAATATGGTCTGCAGGAACAGCCCCTTTTTCAATAAGTGGCGATTTATCTCAATCAAATGCTACAAGTCCTCAGAATTTTACAGGTTTAAGTGTAGGATCATACACAGTAACGGTAACAGATGTTAATGGTTGTACTGATACTGCAACAGCGAATATAGGTAATGTTGATGGGCCAGCTATGAATACATCTGTAGTCAATACAAGCTGTGGTAATTCTGATGGATCGATAACGATTACATGGACCAACGGCACAGGTCCTTTTATCATAAGTGGCGATTTATTTCAATTAAATGCGACAAGCCCTCATACATTTACAGGTTTGAGTGCAGGTAATTATTCATTGGAATTAACGGATAACAATGGCTGTTCTGATTCTGTATTAGTTACTGTAGGAGATTCGGACCAACCAGTTGCCAATGCAAGTGCAGTCAATACAACATGCGGTAATTCTGACGGTTCGGTTACAATTACATGGACGGAGGGCACAGGTCCTTTTGTTATAAGTGGCGATCTTTTTTCAGCAAATGCGACAAGTCCTCAAACATTTACGGGCCTCAGTGCTGGAAGCTATTCTGTAATTGTTACGGATAGTAACGGGTGTTCGGATACGGCAACAGCAACCATCGCAAGTTCGAATCAACCCATCGCTAATGGAAGTGCAATGAATACAACATGTGGTAATTCTGACGGTTCAGTTACGATAACGTGGACCGACGGAACAGGTCCATTTACGATAAGTGGTGATTTATCCCAAATGAATGCAGTGAGTCCTCAAACATTTACAGGTTTGAGTGCTGGTACTTATAACATTACTGTAACGGATAACAATGGATGTACCGATACGGCATTTGCCACAGTAGGAGGCTCAAATCAACCTTTGGCGAACGCAAGTGCAGTAAATACAAACTGTGGTAATTCAGATGGTTCAGTAACAATAACGTGGACTCAAGGCACGGGTCCATTTACGATAAGTGGTGATTTATCCCAAATGAATGCGGTGAGTCCTCAAGTATTTACTGGCTTGGGTGCTGGTACTTATACAGTTACAGTAACAGATTCAAATGGATGTACAAATACAGCAAGCGCAACTGTCGGAGGTTCAAACCAACCTGTTGCAAATGCAAGTGCTATGAATACAACATGTGGTGATTCCAACGGTTCTGTTACGATTTCATGGATAGATGGAACAGGCCCTTTTGTAATCAGTGGAGACTTATTTGAAGTCAATGCAACAAGTCCACACACATTTACTGACTTAGGGGTAGGAAGTTATTCTGTAATAGTAACAGATAGTAACGGATGTACAGGTGCAGCTTCGGTTACAGTTGGAGATTCTAATAGACCTATGGCTTCTTCTACTTCAGTTAATGCTACTTGTGGATTGATAAACGGTCAAGTTGTTATTTCTTGGTCGGGCGGTACGGGTCCATTTACCTTAAGTGGTGATTTATCTCAGACTAACGCTTCCAACCCTCAAACTTTTACAGGCCTAAACCCTGGTTCTTACACGGTGACAGTTACAGACATCAATGGATGTACAGATACTGTAACTGCTTTAGTTGGAAATTCGGAAGGACCTTTTGCGTTAGCTTCAACTATTAATTCTACATGTGAAGATGCAAATGGATCTGTAACTATAGACTGGTTTGGTGGAACAGCGCCATTTGCAATAAGTGGAGATTTATTTCAAATGAATGCTATCTCTCCTCAGGAATTTAATGGATTGATCGCAGGAGATTACACCATTACACTTACGGATGCTAATGGATGTGTTTCAGTAAGATCCTTCGAAATAGAAAATGAAGAACAAGTATCTGCTTTGTGTACAGTTTTAAATCACCCATCATGTTTAGGAAATGATGGAGAGGTAACTGCAAGTGGTGTTGGAGGTCCACTACCATATACTTACCTATGGAGTGATGGATCAACAGATGCTACAAATTCTGATCTAATACCTGGGACGTATTTAGTAACAGTAACCGATGCGAATGGCTGTGGTTCTATTTGTTCTGTTGATCTTGATTTTCCTAATAATTGTTTAACACATCGAAAGGAATTAGTTAGTATATTACAAGAAACTGATGGTACTTCTACCGTTGTATACGAAATAATAGTTGAGAATACAGGAGTTTTTATTGAAGATTATACACTAACGGATACACCATTTTTTGAAAATGATATTGTTATTGAAAGCGCTTCTTTCACTTCCACTGCGGTTGGTCATCCTGCGAATCCAACACCAGTAATTTTAAGTGGATCAGGCCCTTGGACACTAGCATCTATTCAAAATATAGCTGGGCTGAGTAGCGATAGTTATTTTTTGACAGTCAATGTTAGTATTGATTTGTTGGATCCAAATTCGGTTGGGGATGAATTTTATGAACCATGTGGGAATGGGAATCCAGATCTAGCTACTCCTTATCAAGGCCTATTCAATCAAAGTGCTTTAGATATTGATCACGATGGAACTCCTGAAGAAATAGATGAAGTTTGTGGTGATATCATAATATTTGACTTAGCACTAAGAAAGACTTTACAAACTACTGGACCATATAATTATGATGATTTAATAACTTTTGAGATCGAGGTTTTCAATCAAGGAAATGTTGATGCTTTTCAAGTACAAATCACAGATTATATACCAAGTGGATTTATGTTTGTTTCAAATGTTAATCCTGGATGGATGCTTACCACGAATGGAGCTGTTTATACTATCCCCACAATAGAAGTTGGGATGTCAAGAACAATTCCTATTACCTTAAAATTAATGAGGTCTATCGGAAGCATGAGTTGGGATAATTATGCAGAGATTTCACAAGCTATGAATCCAAATGGAGAAATCGCAAATGATATTGACAGTACACCTGATCAAGATCAATTTAATGATAATCTCGTAAAACCAGGGGATCCAGATGACAATGAAATTTTTGGAAATGGTCCTACACTTAATGAAGATGAAGATGATAGCGATCCAGCAGCTCCAAAGATCTTTGATCTTGCATTAATCAAAACTATAAATATGGAATTACCTTCTTATGAGTTGGGTGACTTCATTCAATTTGATATTAAGCTGGTAAATCAAGGAAATGAAACTGCTAGGGACATTAATGTAATTGATTACATTCCTTGTGGATTTGGATTTGCTTCTGGGTTTAATGGCGCATGGTTTTATAACCCACTTACTAATCAGGCCAATTATACCTATTCTGGTCTTTTAAATCCTGGTGAAGAAGTTGTAATCCCCTTGATTCTTGAGGTGCAAAGCTGTTCGGACGATATAAATGCCTGGACCAACTATGCAGAAATCACTGCGACAAAAGATATAGATGGATTTGATAATAGTGGTGATGACATTGATAGCACTCCTGATGACATAATAGATAATGATGCTGGTGGTGAACCTAATACTGTAAATGATGATAATTTAGATGGCGACGGTGTGGACGATGAAGATGATCATGATCCTGCAATTATTCCTATTTATGATTTGGCGCAAATAATAACTCTTGCAGACCAAAGTCCATATCAATATGGAGATGATATAACTTTTAACGTAAAAGTCTGCAACCAAGGAAATAGACCAGTTGAAAAAATTGAAATAACTGGATATATGCCTGTAGGCTATACTTTTAATCCTGTCTTAAATGATATGGGGTGGACGATTTGGCCAGACGGAGACATTAGATATTTTTATCCAGATGTCATTAATCCAGGAGATTGTGTTGATATACCATTAGTATTAACTATAAATCAAACACAGGGAGGTGATAAAGATTGGATAATCTATACTCAAATTACAGGGTTTACTAATGAACTTCTTCAAAACGTTTTAGATATAGATAGTACACCTGGAACGAGTAATTCTGAAGAAACCAATTTATTACCTGGAGATTTAGCAGATAATGATTTAACTAGTACCGACAAAGGAGGAGAAGAAGATGATCATGATCCTGCAGGGATTCAGATAAATGATTTGGCCCTTAGAAAAGTTGTGACTTCTGACGGACCTTACGTTTACGGTGATGTAGTAGACTATACTATTGAAGTTTATAACCAAGGAAGTACGGTAATGAATGATGTTGTAGTTGTGGAGTATGTACCCAATGGATTAAGTTTTGATCCTTCACTTGCGGGTAACGAGATATGGCAAGGTAGTACTCCATTTGACATGCTTACAAGTACATTGTCTGGATCAATATTACCAGGTGAGATAAGGTTATTGACTTTAAAATTAATCGCAGGTCCAAGTGATGATTTAAAT
This sequence comes from Saprospiraceae bacterium, assembly GCA_020629615.1. Taxonomy (GTDB): domain Bacteria; phylum Bacteroidota; class Bacteroidia; order Chitinophagales; family Saprospiraceae; genus JAHDCZ01. The sequence goes on along the minus strand of JAHDCZ010000014.1, from coordinate 37,780 downwards.
GCCTGGACAAATTCAGCGGAGATCAAAACAGCTAAGGATGAAAACGGACAAGTGATCGAAGGAGATATAGATAGTAATTTTGATATGGATCCGAATAATGATAACATGTTAGAATGTGGTGATGAAAATGATGACGAGATTAATGAAGACGGTCTGAATATTCCAGGTGATGATGAAGATGATCAAGATATTGCATGTATCGAAATATTTGATTTGGCATTGATTAAAGAGGTAGTATCGCAACAACCGTATCAATATGGAGAATTGATTGAATTTAAAATTGTTGTTCGTAATCAAGGAAATGTAGATGCAGTAAATGTTCAAGTAGTGGATTATATGCCTATTGGATATAGTTTCCTTGCTAGTAATAATTTGAATTGGATAGACATGGGGAATGGAATGCTACGCTATGATATTCCAGTTTCAATTGTCGCAGGTGGACAAGATATAGAAATTCCATTGTTCTTAACTCTAGAACAAACATCTGGTGGAGTTAATAATTACAACAACTTTGCTGAAATTAAACAATCTGAGTCTACGGAAGGAACCACGCTTGATGCTGATAGTAATGCAGATATGGATCCAACCAACGATCCAGAAACAGAGTGTGGAGATCCATTAGAAGATAATAGTTTTGATGGAGAAGGTTTAGAAGCTGGGGATGAAGATGATACAGATCCAGCATGTATTGAAATCTATGATCTGGCTTTAAGGAAAGTAGTTATTACAAATGGCCCATATGTTTATGGTGATGTCATAGAATATTCTATTGAAGTGCATAATCAAGGGAATAAAGCTGTAAATGATGTTGTGGTAGTAGAATATTTGCCCAATGGATTAGTATATGACCCTAGCTTAGTAGGCAATGATATTTGGGAAGGCATCGCACCTTATAGTATGCTAACAAGCACTATATCTGGCTCGATTTTGCCCGGTGAAATAAGATATTTAACCATCAGGTTAATTGCTCAGTCTAGTGATGAGTTAAATGGATGGACAAACTCAGCGGAGATCAAAACAGCGAAAGATGAAAATGGACAGGTGATTGACGGAGACATAGATAGTAATTTTGATATGGATCCAACCAATGATAACATGTTAGAATGTGGAGATGAAAATGATGATGAGATAAATGAAGATGGCTTGAATAATCCAGGTGATGATGAAGATGATCAGGATATTGCATGTATCGAAATTTATGATGTTGCATTAATTAAATGGATCGATGATAAGGGACCATATATGATTAATGAAATTGCGGATTACAATATTCGAGTATTCAATCAAGGAAATGTACCGGTCTACAATGTGGAAGTAACAGACTACATCAGAGATGGTTATGCTTTTGATTCGACGATTAATCCAGGTTGGTTTATGTCTCAAGGATTGTTGAAGAATGTTATTCAAGGACCGATAGCTCCAGGAGCTTCAATTTTATTGAGTTTAAAATTACAAGTTGTCGTCCCTCAAAATGCTACTATGGGTTCCTGGTACAATGAGGCTGAAGTGAGTAATATTACTAATGAAATCGGAGAGGATCAAACAGATTTTGATAGTATTTTGGATGATGATCCTGATAATGATAATGACTTGGTAGATGGACCTGATCCAGATCTAATTTTTGACGAAGAAGATAATAATGATAATGTTATCGATGAAAACATTTTCAACCCAGAAGATGATGACGAAGATGATAATGATGCAGCAGAAATTATAGTTGTAGGAGGTTTGGGAGATACTGTCTTTAAAGATTTAGATGGTGATGGTATTCAGGACCCGAATGAACCAGGGGTTGAAGGTGTGATTGTTACATTGACAGATTGTAATGGTAATGTCTTGGAAACTCAAATAACAGATTCAGAGGGTTTCTACTTTTTCAATAATTTGATACCAGGAAATTATCAAGTTGGATATGACCTCGTTAATTTACCGGTGGGTTGCGCATTTACTTATGCGAATCAAGGCACGGATGACGCATTGGATAGTGATGTAGATGTCTTGACAGGTTTGGCTCCCTGTACTTATATTGACGGAGGAGAATATGACAGTACATTTGATGCTGGATTATTGATTTTAGCAAGTATTGGAGATATGGTTTGGCACGACATTGATGGTGATGGACAAATGGATTTAAACGAACCAGGGATAGCTGGGGTTGTTGTTCATTTGTATAATGATTCATGGGAATTGATCCGAACCACCGCCACTGATCCTAATGGTAAATATTTGTTTGATTTATTATATCCAGGAAATTATTATCTCCAATTTGAAACTCCTGAAGGAATGGAAATAACCTTCCCTAATACCGGAGTGAATGACGGAACCGATAGTGATGTAGATGGATCTAATGGACCGGGAACTACAACAATTACGCATTTGGATCCAGGTGAGAATGATTTGGATTGGGATGCTGGATATTATTTCTGTGTTCCTATTGGAGAATTAGTATGGTATGATGAAGATGAAGATGATGTATGGGACGAAATAGAAAATGGTATCAATGGATTAGAAGTAAATCTTTGGAAGAATCATTTTGGGACATGGACTATTTGGGAAACAACAGTAACTAGCTACAAACCAGGATCACCTTCTGACGATGGATACTTTAAATTCTGTGCACCTCCAGGTCAGTATTATATTGAAGTATTAATGCCTATATATGGATTAGTACCAGTACAGCCAGATCGAGGAAACATTGAGGCGCATGATAGTGATATCGACAACACTTATGGATTTGGAACTAGTGATGATTTTGTTGTTTTCTCTGGACAAGAAAAGTGTGATTTAGGTGCAGGATATTACCCTATGGCTCAAATAGGTGATAGGGTCTGGAGAGATGATAATGGAAACGGTCAGCAAGATGTTGGAGAGCCGGCAATGAGTGGAGTACTTGTGGAAGCCTTTAATGCGATTGGCGAGAAAATTGCGGAAGCAACAACTTCGGTATCAGGAACCTATAATATCGATTATTTACAGAGAGATGATTATTTCTTGAGATTTACTCCACCAACAGGGTATGGAATGACTACTGCAAATCTTGGAAATGACCAGACCGATAGCGATGTTGATCATAGCAATGGTCCGAATACCACGAAGTTCTATCAAATGAATGTAGGTGATAGTATTCCTCACGTTGATGCGGGACTAGTATTCGGAGTTGTTCCAGTTGAATGGTTGAGTTTTACAGGTGAAAATAGAGGAAGTTTTAACCAACTCCTTTGGTCGACAGCCTCTGAATTCAATAGTAGTCATTTTGAGGTATATAAGAGACATCAGTCGGATTCTGACTTTAGATTAATCGGTAAAGTGGCATCAAAAGGATCTACTTCAGAAATTACTAATTATGATTTAAAGGATTTTGATCTTGAAAAATCAGGAATCTACTATTATAGATTGAAACAAGTTGATTTAGATGGAGGATTTGATTTTAGTCAAACTATTAGTATAAAAGTAAATGCAATTGATAATGCTCATGCGGTTAGTGTTTATCCTAATCCCGCCATTGATCATATTAATTTGGATTTAAATATTAATCAATTATCTGATGTTCAAATAAGCATATGGGATGCAAATGGGAAAGTGGTGAAAAGGAATTTCTTTATGGAAAGATTGCAGCCAGGTGAACATACAAGAACGATTAATATACAAGATTTAAATGCAGGCGTATATCAATTGAATTTTAAAATTGGTCTGGAGTCTTTTAACCAAAAGTTAATTGTGCTTAAAAAATAATGTAAATGAAATAGACTGTTTTGATAATCAGGTGGATCAATTTTTTCCACCTGATTATTTTTTATTCGATAAATTCAAACTTAGCTCCATCGAATAATCCTTGATCACTTAGTTTTATGGAAGGAATAACCAACAGTGCCATAAAGGATAACGCCATATAAGGGGAAAGCAAATTTGATCCCATTGATTTTGCAAGCTGATCTAGCTTTTTGTATTCTTCCGCAACTTGATAACCGTCTTGATTGCTCATTAATCCAGCGATGGGAAGTGCTAAGATTTGTTGTTGATGATCAGTATACGCAGATAGACCTCCTTTGTTTTTAATAATCAAGTTGCAGGCTTCTGCCATAGAATTGTCATCGACACCTACAACAATAATGTTATGAGAATCATGAGCAACTGAAGAAGCGATTGCTCCTTTCTGAAGACCGAAATTTTTAACAAAAGCAACAGAGGGTGAAGCGTTTTTATATCGGTTTACAACAGCAATTTTAAGAATGTCTCTGTCAACATCTTGTATCACCAAGCCATTTTCTTTTTTTGGTATAAGGTCCAAACGCTTAGTAATTAATTCGCCATCCATGACTTCAATGACAGGAATAGTTTCATTTTTTAGCGGTTTTTCAAATTGTTGTCTTTCGACGAAAGTCGCATTAAAATTGTTTGGAAGAGAAGTAGGTATTGAAAGTAGTTTTGATTTTTTTCTTTCAGCAACCAATTGACCATCGATGTAGGTTTGCAAAACATTAAAATCTTTTGGATTGTCAATGATCACAAAGTCTGCAGGATCCCCTAAACGCAAAAGACCTACATCCAAGTTATAATGATCTACAGGATTAATACATGCTACTTTTAGAATCTTGAAAAGATCAATTCCTTTGTTGAGTGCACGTTTTATGAGAACATTTATATGACCTTCAACCAAACTGTCTGGATGCTTATCGTCAGAACAAAACATGATATGATCGTAATGATCATCTATAAGATCTACAAGCGCTTCAAAGTTTTTGGCAGCGCTTCCTTCACGAATGATTATTTTCATGCCTGCTTTTAGTTTTTCAAGTGCCTCTTCTTTTGTGAAGCATTCGTGGTCTGTGCTGATGCCTGATGCTATATAGTTAATTGCATCTTTTCCTCTTAAGCCAGGAGCATGGCCATCAATAGGTTTGCTAAACTTCTGTGCTATTTTAATTTTCTCTAAAACAATTGGATCCTTATTAAGCACCCCTGGCCAGTTCATCATTTCAGCCAAGTATTTTATTTCTTCTTTTTGAAGTAAAAAGTCAATATCCTCCACATTGATTTCGGCACCTGCTGTTTCGAATGTAGTAGCTGGAACGCAAGATGGGGCACCGAAATAAAATTTGAACGGTGATTGACCGGCGTTATCAATCATATATTCTATTCCTTCGACGCCTAGAACATTGGCTATCTCGTGCGGATCAGAAATGGTGGCAACTGTACCATGTGAAACGGCCAAACGTGCAAACTCTGTGGGTGTTAGCATCGAACTCTCGATGTGAACATGCGCGTCTATGAAGCCAGGTAAAATGTATTGGTTTGTGACGGGATATTCTACTTTATTAAGTTCAGAAATTTTCCCATTGACTATCTTAAGTTGGACAGGATAGGAACATTTATTTATAATATCAATTAAATTACCACTAATTTTCATTAGCCTGTTTTGGCGTTGTGATGAATTCTAATTTAAGAGCTTTAAAAAATTCTAGTTCAAGGTGTTTTTCTTTCAATTCATAAACCAATGGATTTTTAATTGCTCTTTTGATGTCAAGAGGGTGTCTTGAGTTGCTGACTAAGTATATTCGGGGTAGATTATCTTTTAATTTGAATGATTTAAGCGTTTCGATAAAATCCCATCCGTTTTTTTGGGGCATGTTAATATCTAGAAGTATAACATCAGGAAGTGCATTGTATTCTGATATACTATGAGTTTTTAAATATTGTAATGCATCATTTACTGTATTAAATTCATAAAGATTATCAATGTTTATCCCTGCTTCTTCCATCATTATTTTGTGATAGTAATTGCAGGAATCATTGTCATCAACCATCATTATTTTTAAATCATAACTCATTCTAATTTTTTATCGATAGTAAAAATAAAATTACTTCCTTCGCCGATTTTGGATTCTACAGTTATATTTCCTTTGTGTAAATCTATTATTTTTCTAACATTGGCCAAGCCTATTCCGCTTCCTTCGATTTCTGATTTACTATGTAATCGTTTGAATAATTGAAAAATAGTTTTTTGGTCATCTTCAGAAATTCCAATGCCCTGGTCGCTTAAAGTAAATTGATGATAATTTTGCAAGTTTTCTATTGTCAAATGGATTCTTGGTTTTTGATTTGGCTTAGAATACTTGATTGAGTTTGAGAGTAGATTTTGAAAAACGATTTGTAAATCTTGTGGATAACAAAAAATACTAGGCAGAGCATCACTTGTTATAATGGCTTCGGTTTTTTTGATTAGTCCGCTTAAATTGATTTGCGCATTTTCAAAAAGACTTTGGACAGATACGAATTGAAGTTTAATCGCTTGTCCAAGTAGTAAATAGTTGTGTAAAGATTCTACATTACGAAGCATGTTCTCTGATGATTTTTTTATAATATTTACATAGGATATGTTTTTTTTTGATATGTTATTTTCATCGGATTGAAGTACTAAGTTGGCAAAACTGTTGACGGTATTCGCTGGTTCTTTAAGGTCGTGCGTCATGATGTAACTGATTTCTTCCATCTCATTGAGTTGATCAGTGATTTTCTCGTTCTTATGAGCGATTAATTTATTAAGTGATTTGATATTGTTGTTTGATTCTTGGATTTTGTAAAGTAAACTTCCTGCTAGGAGTAAGAAGCCAATGAGAATTATAATAGTAATTCTAGTTTTTTCTTCGCTTTCCTTTAACTGGTTGTTCTCATATTTCAATTGACTAGTTTTTCTTTGTTCCATTAATAAATCGATGGCTGAGGCATTTTGTCTTTTGGCTTCATCTTCTATTAACTCAGTATGTTTGATACTAACTTCCAGTGCTTTTTCGGTTTGCTTTTTACTTTGGTAATAATCAATAGCATATTGATATATTTCTTTTTGATTGGCAAGAGGTTGATTACTTTTTAGAAGGGAATCTGGGTGAACAAGGTTTTGTAATTCATTACTTTCCAAGGAATATTTTGATTTAACTAAACGATAATAATTTACATATTCGGATTTTAAAACTTTAGAAACCTGAGGTTCTTCAACAAAGTGATCTGCTTTGTGGATTAACTTTTGAGCTTCTATTAACTGGTCTGTTTTAATTAAAAATGAAATGTATTCAGAAAATACAGTAAGACTCAAATCTTGATTTTTTTGCTTGCGAGAGTCTTCTATCGCTTTTTCAAAAAATTCTTTAGCCTGATCATTTGATCCTTGATAGAAATGATTATTTGCAATGCTTAATAATTTATTAGTAGTATTATAATACTTGATGTAATCAGGCTTTAAATTTAAAGCAGACTCATAAGCTTCTATATGATATGGAAGAGCTTTATCGTAATCCTCAAGATTTTGATAAAAATTCCCCATACAACTTTGGGCATATACTAAATTACTTGATTTGTCTCTTTTGTAAGCAGTTATTGCTTTTTCGTACGCATTAATTTCTTTTGGAAAATCGCCAAGTCGGTAATAATTTAAACCAACTTCAATATAAAAATCGCCACTAAGATTAAAATCATTTTCTTCAGAATACTTGATAAGTTTGAGGGCATATTCATTCGCCTCTTCGTAGCGCTCAGCTCGATATAGGTATAAATAATACGACCAAGTAAAGGAGTGATTGATCAAGCTATCATTAAAACTAATAGCTTTATCGATCGTCTGATTAATCCATTCTTTGTTTTCATGCTGACATCGAGAAAGAAGACTGTCTAATGCATCATAATGAAGGATAAGTTGGTCCTTTGCACTAATAGATGTGTTCTCTAAAGCATTGAACCTTTTGATACACTCTATATCATCCTGCGCTACGATTTGCAGTAGAAATAGTGATAGGAGTAGACTAAGAAGATATCTAAACATTGGTTCGAATTAGTATGAAGTTACTCATTCGAAAAAGATAAAAGAAGGAATGAAATAGAATATTATTAAGCAATTTAATTTTGACGCTATTTCATTCCTGCCTTTTGTTTATGATGCTTTTTGAACATCAATAATTAGTGCGACACCTTCTAGTAAATCAGTTGGCTCACCAATTAGATTTTCTGTTATTTCTATCGAATCCGCCAAGGTTTCTTCTTTGATGTAATCTCCGAAATCACGGATCGCTTTTGCAATAGCATCGTGTTTTTCAATCTGAATATTTATTCGATCTGTGACATCAAATTGGCTGTTCTTTCTAATGTTCTGAATTCTATTGACCAATTCTCTAGCTGTTCCTTCAGCTATAAGAACATCATTCAGCGTTACATCTAACGCTACCGTAATGCCACGGTCACTAGCCACTTGCCATCCAGGAATATCTTCCGAAACAATTTCAAAATCTTCTAAACTTAATTCATACGAATTGTCATCAACATGTAGGATATAGGCATTGTTTTTTTCAATCGAAGCGATATCCTCTTGCTTTAAGCCTAAAATAATTTGAGAACCAGCTTTCATATCTTTTCCTAATTTCCGTCCAAGTGTTTTGAAATTAGGTTTGATTTTTTTCTTGATCACACCATCCGTATCCGTAATAAATTCTATTTCTTTAATGTTGACTTCTGACAAGATTAAGGATTGTACTTTTTCTACTTGATCTTGGAAAGTAGGGTTTAATACGGGCAACATTATCTTAGTCAATGGTTGACGCACTCGTATTTTATCTTTTCTTCGCAAGGAAAGAACAAGTGAGCAAATTCTCTTTGCATATTCCATTCGCTCTTCTAATGAACTATCAATGATCTCTTCATTCGCTTGCGGAAAGTCAGCCAAATGGACAGAGGAAAATGGTTCTAATTGGGTGACATCATTTAAGTTTTTATACAACCAATCCGCAAAAAATGGAGCTACGGGTGCCATCATTTTAGCAATCGTTGTCATGCATTCATAAAGCGTTTGATATGCTGCGATTTTGTCTTGTCCATATTCACCTTTCCAGAAACGTCTACGACATAATCGCACGTACCAGTTACTCAAATATTCATCTACAAACTCTTGTACCTTTCTTGTAGCAGCGGTTGGTTCGTAATTAGAATAATCAGCATCTACATCTTTTTTCAAGGTATTCAGCAAAGAGATAATCCAGCGGTCAATTTCTTGCCTTTCGGCTAATGGAATAGTATCTTCCGAATGATTAAATCTATCAATATTCGCGTAAAGCGTAAAAAAGGAATAGGTATTATATAAAGTACCAAAGAATTTTCTACGAACTTCATCTACACCTTCTAAGCTGAATTTTAAGTTATCCCATGGTGGCGCATTCGACACCATGTACCACCGAATGGCATCAGCACCGTAATCTTTTAAAGCCACAAATGGATCAATTACATTTCCTAAACGTTTGGACATTTTGACACCGGTTTTGTCCAGCACCAATCCATTGGATACAACATTTTTGTACGCCACGCTATCAAAGCACATTGCCGCAATAGCATGTAATGTATAAAACCAACCTCTCGTCTGATCAACACCTTCTGCAATAAAATCAGCAGGGAAGTGCGAACCACTATCCACCAATTCTTTATTTTCAAAGGGGTAGTGCAGTTGAGCATAAGGCATAGATCCAGAATCAAACCAAACATCTATTAAATCCAGTTCTCTTTTCATTTTTTTGCCTGATGGCGAAACGAGAAAAACATCATCAATTAGAGGTCGATGTAAATCTTCTGGAAGTTCTTGGTTTAAAGCTAATACTTCATTTGCTTTTTGAATTTCATTGCTTAATTGTTCTAGCGATCCAATACAAATTTCTTCTTCTTTATCCTCTGTTCTCCAAATCGGTAAAGGGATTCCCCAATATCTTGATCGTGATAAATTCCAATCTTGAAGATTCTCCAACCAATTGCCAAAACGTTTTTCTCCAGTATGTGCGGGTTTCCAATTAATGGTGTCGTTGAGTTCTTTCATCCGTTCTTTAACGGCGGATGCTTTGATAAACCAACTATCCAAAGGATAGTATAAAATCGGTTTGTCCGTTCTCCAACAATGCGGATAGTTGTGGCTGTACTTCTGTACGTTGAAGGCTTTGTTTTCTTGTTTTAACTTTATTGAAATATCAACATCTACGTTTTTGTAATCAGGCTCGTCCTTATAGTCTTTGACATATCGACCTGAGAATTCGCCAACGCCATCAACAAATTTCCCTTGTTTATCGACTAGTGTTAAAGATCCGATACCGTACTTGGTCGCAACACGCATATCATCTGCACCAAATGAAGGGGCGAGGTGGACAATCCCTGTACCATCTTCGGTGCTTACAAAATCTCCAATCAATACTTTAAACGCGTCTCCATTTTCTGGTTGTTGATATGGAAGTAGTTGCTCGTATTCTAGAAGTTCGAATTCTGCACCTTTCCATTCTCCGGTAACTTTTGCAGGGATCAACTTGTCTTCTGTATTAAATGAGGCATAGTCCGCTTCTAGTTGTTCGGGTTTGAACCATTTACCAAGTAAGTCTTTTGCAAGAATGATGTTGACAGGAATCTTTGTATAAGGATTGTAAGTACTTACACGAACATATGAGATTTTCTTGCCAACAGCCAATGCTGTATTGGATGGAAGAGTCCATGGTGTTGTTGTCCATGCAATGAAGTATACATCACCTTCTAATTTTCCATCAAAAAGAAAAGAAGATTTATCGTTATTGATCAATTTGAATTGGGCGACAGCCGAAGTATCTTTTACATCTCGGTAACAACCAGGTTGATTTAATTCATGTGAACTCAAACCCGTTCCCGCAGCTGGTGAGTATGGCTGTATTGTATATCCTTTATAGATTAGTCCTTTATCATATAAGTTTTTGAGCAACCACCAGACGGATTCAATATAGTTGTTTTCAAAAGTTACATACGGTTTATTCAAATCAACCCAATAACCCATTTGCCGTGTCAAGTCATCCCACATATCCTTGTAACGCATCACAGTTTCTTTGCACTTCTGGTTGTACTCTAAAATAGATATTGATTTTCCGATATCTTCTTTCGTAATACCCAGTTCTTTTTCTACACTTAATTCAACGGGAAGACCGTGTGTATCCCAACCCCCTTTTCGCTCAACTCTTTTTCCTTTCATCGTTTGGAATCGACAAAAAAGATCCTTTACGGTACGCCCCATAACATGATGAATCCCAGGTTTTCCATTGGCGGAGGGAGGTCCCTCATAGAAAACAAAGGTGTCGTCCTTTGGTCTTTGATCTACACTGGCTTCAAAGATTTTGTTTTCCGTCCAAAAAGCGCTAATGGCTTTATCAATTTCTGGAAGATTGAGTTGTTTGTACTCTTTGTATTTACTCATAACTAAGGATATCTACTTAGAATTTACTCTATCTAGTAAAATAAAAAAGCTCTGACAAATCCGATCTGTCAGAGCTACTAATAAAAATTTTTTATGCTCAACGATCGGCATGCCATCGACAAATTCGAATAATATTAATAATTATCATTTCCATTGGACGCAAAGATATTATTTCTTCTTGGGATATAAAGGGAGAAATCGTTTTGAAGTTCAATAAAATGGAATAATTGGCAATTATGAGTTTTTCAAAGCACTAAAATGGTGTGTTAACTAAAAGTTGTCTGTTTTAAGGGTTAAGAGTAAGATAAAACATCTTATGCTTATTCAAATCTTCCTGTGAAGTTCCTGTGATATAAGTTTTGTTCGTGTCACCAATGTTTATGTTAAGGGGAATGAGTTTTTCTTTGAAGTGTTTAACCCAATCTAATTGAAGGTTTTTCTTTAACTTGACTACTAAGAAACCATTAAGATTATCAAAGCAATTGCTTTGTATAAAACTATTATTGTCTTTATTGTTTGGTGGTGTTTTTAAAATTGGAGAAATGGCATAAATTTCACCTCGAGAATTACCTTTTAATTGAGTTATTCTTGTAAAGTCTTTTTGTTGATAGAGACAAGTCGAGGGAAGATTTAATTGTATTCGTGGAATAAGATTAAGCTTAGATGTCATAGGAAGATTGATCTTACTTGTTTTTTGAGTGGTATGATCTTTAAGTTTAATTTGCCAATCTTCTTTTGAGTCCGAGCTTTTATAAAATTCAAGAGATAGGTTTTCTTTGACGGATAATATTTCGTTCTCGAATATTTCGATGACTTCTGTTTGTACGTCTTTCGTTATGGTTGACAATGAGAATATTTTTCTAGTGGATTGTTTTGAAGGTTTATTTTCTTTAGTCAGAACAGTAGAACTAGAATTTATAATCAGATTATCATTCTTTAAAAAGATTTCGTCAACCCAATCAATTTCATCTTCAATGGCTTTTTCCCAAATTATTTGCCCAGATATATTATAGCAAAGTACGAAAGGTTTTTTAAGGGTTTGTGATGTACGATTTAATCCAACGATAAGAATTTTGTCTTGTTTGAATTTTATCATTTTTAAAAGAACTCCGGACCTTATTCTTTGGAAAGCGACATTTCCATTTTTATCAAGTTTAGTAAAGTAAGAAAAATTTTGAGGGTCTCTCCCGTCAAATCGAATACTTTCTGGATTAATAACGAAGATATCTTCATTTTCTAATTCTAATAAATCGTTGATGGTTGTTCTATCCCAGAAGTGGAATTTTTTCGTCCATTTTAATTGACCATTTTTATTGGTTTTAGCCAAAAAACTTTTCCCAACAGAAAACCATCCTCTAGATACGAACTGACTTTTTTTATCTTTTCCAGCAATTAGAAATCCACCTTCTTGTGTTTCTATGATGGTATTTCCAATAGCTAATTCTTCTTCAAAGTTTGGAAGGTGAATAGTGGCTTGACAACTAAATAAAAGAAAACAGAGAATGGTCCAATATTTCAAGGGCTCTTGGTTTAATGGGATATGAAGATTTTTGGTGGTTAAGCTAAAATAAAAAAGGAAGGTTGATAGAAGCCTTCCTTTATAATTACACAATTCTCAAAGGTGTTTTTTGTCTCTAAGAATCAATGCTATAACACGGAGTTAAAATTATTACAATTCGAACTCAAATGAATAACTATTTGTACAATAGGTACATGGTCATGTGCCTAAGAAATTAGATGCTTCAAAGAAATAAGGATGGAATTTTCAAACTGACAATTGAAATTGTTGATGAATCCTAGAATTATTCTTAGCTTTATTATACACGTAAAATTTGCCAAGTACACGTTTAAACCTGGAATATTGAAAAATGTATTTACCATTTTTTTTACTTTTTTATCCTTTTCCGCCTTTAGTAGTGGTCTTGTTGATACTTGTAAAATTTTTTCGAACTTCATTGATCAGGTACAAAATAAAACTGATCATGGCATAGCATATAAAGAGGTTTCTAATTTTTTTAGTAGACCCACATTAATTGACAATTGCATGATTAATGTAAGTCATGAAAAAATAGTCAATACTTTTTTTCTGGCAATAAGAGCTGCTCGGTACAACAAAGACTTTGTATCTGCTAAGAAATTAATGGATTATGTTTTAGACTACAAGCAACCGAATATTAAAAAAAGCCAATTAGTCAAACTGCTTTATTCTAAGGTTCTAATAGAAATTCAAACAGATTCATTGGACAATGCAATCGAAACAGGAAAGTCAATTTATCAAGAATTTGAAAAGGACACTTCTGGATTGAATATTCGCTACTTATATGAAACAATGTTTACTGAAGGATATGCACATGTTTTAAATGGTGAATTAATCGAAGGCGAGAAAGCTTATAAACGTGCACTTCGAAGAATTCCCGAAGATGCGTATACCTACCTGACTGTTTTGAATAGTTTATGCAATATATATGAAGATAACCGCAGACTTGGAGAAGCTTTAACTTTAAGAAATAGGCAAATGGAACTGGCAGTTGAATCAGAAAATTCTGATCATATTCTATTGGCTTATTATGGAAAAGCTCGGCTTTATACCTTTTCCGATCAGTTTAAATTGGCATATTCTAATCTAAATATTTTAGATTCTATAAATAAATTAAATAATTATTGGCTTGATAGTTTTGCTGTTAGAGATTTAAAGAAAGATTTACTTTGTAGACAAAATTATTGCGAAGAACTTTTAAAGGATATTGAGCAATCAACACAGGAATATAGTGAAAAGGGTGTTTTATATGAAGATGACTTTTTGACCCATTTACAAAGAATTCTAAGTTGTCATAGCGCTGATAATGTTGCGAGATTAGCGACCTTAGATTTTGTTGAAAGATCGGGATTTGATGTTCAAAACTCAGACTTGAATAAGTTAAGAGATTTGAAAATTATTTCTTTATACTCTTACTTTGACCCTTTAAAAGTAATGTTTTTGAAAGATTCTTTACTCCTAAAATTGAATACCCTAAATGGTAATTATGATCGATTGAAGAAAAATGTCATTTTAAGGATTCTATTTAATTTGGTTAGTCAGGAGACGGAGTTATATGAAAAATTGGAATCAACTAAGAAAACATTGGATTCAGAGATAAAGGAAGAATTTCTAAATTCGGCATTGACAGATTTAGATAATCTTATTAATACTGATAATACAGCCCAAGGTATTGAGAAAAGTAATTCCAATAAATTGTATTTAGGGTTATTATTTTTTGTTACGCTTGTATTGATCTTCCTTTCTCATAAGGTTTATCAATCTATGATTGAAAGAAAATCGATGCAAGAAGTAATAAGAAAAAGCTTAACGGTAATTCAACATGACTTAAAGTTTCCAATTTCTAAAGCGAAATATAAAGCGACTTCTGGAAATTTAAAATCTAATGATTTTTTAGAATTAGAAGGAACCTTGAATAAATTGATTCAACTGTTTGATCAAGAAGATCATACGATTGAAAAGGAAGAATTCGATTTAGGACTAATGGCCAACGATATTTTTGAGAATATAGTGGCATTAAATCCCCAATATAAAGAGGCTGAATTTATCATAGAAGATGAAATTTTGGTGAAAAGTGATAAGAATTTAGTGTCGATTGTCTTAGTAAATATCATTGAGAACGCTTTGAAATTTTCGGAGTTACAAAAAAGACCTACACTAATATTGACTCAAGAAGGATCAAAAATATCAATTGAAGATAATGGAATCGGTTTACCTTCAAAGACCAATTTAAATGAAGTATTTAAATTCAAAAGAGTTTTTCATAAAAAGGAAGATGGAAGTAATTCAGGTGTTGGATTATTTGTAGTTGAAAAGATTATTAAAAAACTGGGAGGGGTTATTAGATTTAAAAAAGGAAATATGGGTGGTGCTAAAATTGAATTTGAAATATAGATGTTATGAAAGATTTTGTTGTATTAATTGATGATGACAAGGATGTAAGGGTGTTTATGAAAGAAATACTTAAAGATGAAATTGATCTAAAGTTCGAAAGCTTTGAATCGGTTAAATCTTTTATGTGTAGTGAAATTCCTCCAACGATTAAGATTTATTTACTCTTAGATATCTACATGACCAATGAGAATGGATTAGAAGAAATAAAAAACATATTAAATAGTTATCATAATATTGAAATAACGATGTTTTCTTCTTCTGAGGATTATTCATCATTAATCGAAAGTTTTAAAAATGGTGCAGTAGGATATATATTGAAGACCTTTGATACAAAGGAAATGAAATCATCAATAGATATTCTGAGAAATGGAGGAGCTTTCCTCTCTCCCAAAATGGCCAAAAAATTAATTCAAGGCTTTACAAGAAAAAAAATAAACAATTCATCTAAAAAACTCACTGAGAAGGAATTTGAATTGTTAGAATTACTATCTAAAGGAAATTCTTATCAAGAGATATCAGAAATAATCGGTATCTCTATAAATGGCGTACGAGCTAGAGTTAAAAGGATTTATAGAAAACTGCATGTGAATAATAAAGCTTCTGCCATTCAGTATTATTTTAATCTTCGATAGTTATAAGCCTCATTATAGACTACATGATAATGTACATATTATAAATATTTGTAATATGTATTTGATGTTTTAATTTAGATTTGCACTACCTCTTGCCTTACATTCCAAAATTGGTGCAGATTCCCAAGCAGTAAAGTATTCGTATTAACACATTCTTCTTTCGAAGATCTAAACCATTAATAATGAAAATTTTATTTCTTAGGGTCACCTATGCCTTATTGTTTCTTATTCTTAGTTCCTTTTGCATTTATGCGCAATGCGACTGTATGGATATGACAGGAACAGGTTGTACTGTAAACGCTGGAGTTCCCACATCTTATTGTAGTAATGAAAGGATTGTTTTAGAGGGTGCAACGTCCACTCTAAATTCTAAATTAGAGACTATTGAATGGTGTATAAGTTCTGTTCCAACAGGAGCAGATATCTCTATTGTCAATCCTTTTCAACCGCAAAGTGAGCTTTCGGGATCATTCGTACCAGGAGATTATGAATTTGTATTGTCGATGGAATGTTCGGATGGAATGATTACATCGAATTGTGTGACTCATACCATTTTGGCACCACCTACAGAACCGGATGCTGGGCCTGACATATCATTTGAATGTTATACAGGAGGTGGTATTGATATAACATTAGGAAATCTTCCCGGTGCAGGTGAATCTGCAATGGTGTCAGTAGCGATAGGCACATCCGGTACCTTGACAGGAAGCGGATTAGATTATACTTTTTTCCCTACGCCACGTCCCGACGAATGTTATGGAACCAATAAGTATGGAACACAAATTAGTTACACGTTCATTAATGACGCTGGCTGTAAAATCACAGACGTAATGGATATAGAGTATTATTTCGTTCCAGAAACTTGTTATGCGACCTCATTACCTTCTGGATGTTTTACAGGTGATGCACCATATTGCGCAAGAATTGATGCTGCCTGTAGCTTAAATGGAATGGGGACTTGGTCAGTAGTACCTGGTTCTGGGCCTTCTCCAGAAGCCGAAGCATTAGTTACATTTAACGACCCTAACGATCCCCACACATTCGCTTGTGTTATGGAAGAAGGAACATACACATATCAATGGGATATTGTAGGTGGATGTAATTCAAATTGTCATGCGGAAACCACAACTGTGTACCGGGGATTTGGATCTGGAGCTA
The DNA here is from genome assembly GCA_020629615.1 of Saprospiraceae bacterium. Taxonomy (GTDB): domain Bacteria; phylum Bacteroidota; class Bacteroidia; order Chitinophagales; family Saprospiraceae; genus JAHDCZ01. The sequence goes on along the minus strand of JAHDCZ010000014.1, from coordinate 20,832 downwards.
TTATACCCTATGCTGGGCCGGATAGAACTTTTTGCCCAACCATTCCGGATATTATTGCTTTAAATGGATCCTCATTGGGACCAGGACAAATAGGGACCTGGACTCAAATTGAAGGCCCAATGGTTACAATTCAAGAACCAAATAATCCTAGTACAACTGTTTCAGGTTTTGAGTCGGGAGCAGGTCCTTGGGAATTTAGGTGGTTAGTACAAGGTGATGCATGTAGTTTATATGATGAGATGAAAATTATTGAAGTACCAGAGATTACAGTTTCAGCTCCTAGTAGAAATTATAATTGTTCAGATTACTTTGGAACAGTAGGAGATGTAATTTTAGGATTTGGTCCAGATATTCGTACGACTATCGATTATTGGGATGCTATTATAGATGAAATAGAAGTTACATTGCTTAGTGGACCAGAAGATTTTGTTAATACTAATTCCAATATTGAATTTAAGCCATGGTTTTCCGCGAATTGCGGAGCATCCGGAGGTAGTCCTTTTTTCTTAAGCCTTGGAGAGACTCATTCTTACGACTTACCTAGTACTTCTGGCTGTAATCAAGGAAGACCACAGTTGAGATGGCTTCCAGAATATCCAGGTGAATATGAATTTAGTTATAAAGTTACAACACAATGCCAAACAATCACAAGAACACAAAAAGTGAAATTTGGAGGTCCTACATCAGGAGGGTTACCAAATGCTGGAACAAATGTAGTATTGCCATGTGGACTAAATCAATTTATGTTAACAGGGATTGCAAGTGCCGAAGCAAGATGGGATTTAGTCTCCTCTATTCCTCCAGGACTTCCCGATATGTTGACAAGCTCGGATGTATCGGACCCAACAAGTAGATTTAGGTCTAATCCCACTTTGATGGATCTTCAAGATGGTATTTATACTTTTAGATATTCAGTAATAGTCGGTCCTAATTGCGACCCTATTTATGATGAAGTAACAGTTCAGGTCTCAATGACTTCTCCGGAAAATCTTAATGTTACCAATGAAACTCAGGTTATATGTGCTTCTGGACCTGTTATTCTTTCTGCTTCTTATGATGGAGCCTCTGAAGAAAATGTAACATGGTCATTGAATCCCGCTTCTTCAGGGACAAACTTTACTTTCAGTCCTGCTGATCCCATCGGGAATGATAGAATAACAATTACAGATTTAGATCCTAATACAGAATATACTTTTGATTTTGTTGCAGAGAATGGTTGTGGTATCACAACCGAATCTGTAACCTTCACCACAGGAAGTGATGAAGGTCCCTCATTAGCAATAATTGATGGGGAAGACATTTGTTCAGATTCAGGAATGGAAACTTTGACTGCAGATCCTTTACTCAATGGGACTACCGGAAACTGGTCCTTCGGGAGTATTCCTATCGGTGCGAGTCCAATGTTCAGTAGCACAAATTCCACAACTACAGAAGTCACAGGCTTGACTACTGACGGCACATATGAAATAATTTGGAGTACTACTAATTTACCGTGCCCGACGGTTCTTCATGATACATTGCTTATTTCAGTTGGTGAAATTCAAGAATCCATGGCGGACAATTTTATTATAAATTGTAATGCGGAAATACCTCTAACAGATAATCTTATTGCCAATGAAATTACCGTAGGAAAAGGAAACTGGTTTCAAGCAGCTGGCCCTGCATTGGCGGATATTGATGATATTTACGATTTCAACTCCGAAGTTGTTTTTAATGCTTCTGGAGAATATAAATTTGGTTGGTCTTCAGTCTTACCAGGATGCGGTGGAGATACCTCATATATGACATTTAGAATCGGTAAGCCAGCACCACCTGCTTTTGCCGGACTTGATCAAGTAATTTGTTCAGGAAACGGAGAATTCAATTTACAAGCTCTAGATATTCCTGATGAAAATTCAGGTTATTGGCTTGTTACAGAAGTTTCACCAGGATTAGAAGTCAACTTATCCAGTACAGACACTGAATCAACCATTGCTACTTTTAGTCAACCAGGGCAAGCAACGTTAAGATGGACAGTCTTGCCAGAGTATCTTAATTGTTCGAGTAAATTCAGTGAAATTGATTTGACTTGGATACAATCGAATATTGTTTCAGATGTAGATAACTTTTGTGACAATGGTGGTACACCAGTGTCCTTTGAACTCTCTGGGACACCATTGGATATTGAGGGTGCTACCGTAATGTGGACAGGATCAACTGGAATGATCTTGAATTCTAATACATCTAACGCTGTGGTTACTGGAGTAGTAGGAGCAGGAACATATACCTACACCTATGACGTTCGATATGATTATACCTATGATCATGATAATGATATTGCAACACCGGAAATTGCAGATTTCTGTGTTTCGTCATCTGATGTTAACGTCACTATTGATGAATATATCCAAGCAGAAGTAATGGCAGACGAAGTATGCGCAGGATCAAATTTTATTTTGAACGGAAATGATATTAGTGCTACGAATCCGAATGCAATGTATCAATGGTCGATAATTGAAGAAGGTACAATGGGAACTTTGTCTGATAGCGATATGCCAACGGCAAGTTATGCTTCAGCCCAATTGGGAGAGACATATGTTTTTCAGTACAGGATAGATAATGGAGCCTGTCGTAGTTTGGCTTCTGTTGAAGGAATGGCAGTTGCCTGCCCTTGTGTAATTGAGGTGAATTTAGTAGAAATAGAGACTTGTTCGAATTCTTTGATACCAGAGATACAGAATGGCGAGTATTATAATATAGTATTTGAAATAGTAGGGATAGAAAATCCTGTTGAACCTTTTGAATTGGTTTTAAATGCGAATTTAGATGGCACAGGCGGCACTGTCCTAATGTCTGGTCTTACTATCGGGGAACATACGCTTTCAAGTACGGCTTTGAGCTTGGTATTTGGAGAAACCTATGATTTATCAATTAGGAGCGAAGATATAACTGCGGATTGTTTAGGAAGTTTTATGGTACAAACAGAGATACCAATCAGTTGTACCTCGTCGGAATTAATGCCGGTGTCTTGTCTTGGTGGATCTGATGGTGCATTGGTTATCAACGCCATTGGTGGAAGTGGACAATATCAATATAGTATTGATGGATTGAACTGGCAGAACACCAACGTTTTTGAAAACTTAAACGCTGGAAATTATTTGGTTACGGTTAGAGATTTTCAGTCTACAACGTGTATAAGTAATTGTACGGTCACGATTACAGAACCTACAGAAGCATTGTCTTTTAGCTTGACAAAAACTGACGTTGATTGTTTTGAAGGATCTACAGGAACGATCTCTGTCACTGCTATGGGTGGCACAGCTCCCTATGAATATAGTTTAGACGGTGGCCCTTGGCAACCAGGCTCTGAATTTAATGGGTTGGAAGCTTCTGGTCACACAATACAAGTACGAGATGCACGAGGATGCTTAGAAGAAGATCAAATAACGATATCAGAACCAAACTTGTTGAGTTGTTCAGTGATAGGGACGGATTTAAATAGTTGCAGTGCTTCAAATGGGACCTTATCAGTAAGTGTGATGGGTGGTACAGCTCCCTATGAATATAGTATAGATGGTACGACTTATCAAATGTCGAACGAATTCAATAGTCTAAGCTCTGGCTTATATGTAGTACGCGTTGTTGATTCCAAAGGCTGTAGTACAAATTGTGAATATAGATTGGAAGCACCCGATGCACCAAGTTGTGAAATCGTGGACTTAGTACACATAAATTGTGCAGGAAGTTCTACAGGAAGTTTTTCAGTAACGGGATTTGGAGGAAGTAGTACAGATTATGAATTCAGTTTAAATGGAGCACCATATAGCTCAGCATCAAGTTTTAATAATTTGCCTGCTGGTGTACATACCGTTAGAGTAAGAATAGCGAATACAACAGGTTGCGAAAGCATTTGTAGTGTAGAAATAGAAGAACCATTTGGTTTAACTTGTTCATTGAACAAGATTGATGTAAGTTGTTTGAACGGAAGCGATGGTGTTATTTTAGTTTCATCAACAGGGGGCAGTGGCAGCTATGAATATAGACTCGGCAGTGGGTCTTTTCAAAATTCAAATGAGTTTGAAGGATTGGAAGAAGGATCTTATACGATTACAGTTAGAGATGCAAATGCCACAGGGTGTATGACGACATGCACAATCAGTTTATCTGAACCAACAAGTTTACCTTCCGTAACTGGTACAGCTGAGACGGTTTCATGTTTTGGTAATAATGATGGAGTTGTTGAAGTTTCTGGAAGTGGAGGCACAGCTCCCTACGAATATAATATAGATGGTGGTCCATGGCAAATGGGAACAAGGTTCACAGGATTGTCATCTGGGGATCATACAATTGGGATCCGAGATTTTGAAGGTTGCGAATCAAACTCAGTGCTTAATGTTCCGTCGCCTGAAGAATTAATATGTTCAAATATAATAGGAACTGATCCTACAGATTGTTCAACAAACGATGGACAAATAAACGTTACAGCGATAGGAGGCGTATCGCCATTGATGTATTCCATAGATGGAAGCACATTTCAAAGTAGCAATGTATTTTCAAATTTAAGTTCGGGATCATATACCGTCATTATCGAAGATGCTAACGGATGTGAGACGAATTGCTCAGTTGCATTGACATCTCCAAATGCTCCTTTATGTTTTATTCCTTCATTCCAAGATGTGAGTTGTCATGGTGGGACAGATGGAAGTATTACCGTACAAGGAATAGGTGGCTCAGGAAATTATGAATACAATATAGATGATGGACCCTTTGGATCAAATAATACTTTCACAAATTTATCCGCAGGCTTACATGTAGTAAGTGTACGGAATGCCGGGACAACAGAATGTATATCTATTTGTACTCAATTTTTAGAGGAGCCAAGAGCGTTGATGACTTTTGTGGAAGTTGAGTCATTGAGTTGTTTAGGGAATGGTGATGGTCAAATAGAAGTATCAGCAAGTGGTGGCTCAGGTAGTTTTGAGTATCAATTGAACAATGGATCATTTCAAATTTCCAATATATTCACAGGCCTTTCGGCGAATGTATATTCAGTTACAGTAAGAGATATCAATGTGCCAAGTTGTTCAACTACAATATCTGCAATTGTAGAAGAACCGGAGGAGCTGTTGATAGAAAGCGTTGTGGTGGTCAATGAAGAATGTTCTATAAGACAAGATGGGTCAATATCTGTGCTGGTATCCGGTGGGACGACGGATTATGAATATAGTCTAAATGGTGGAGCATGGCAGTCCGGTAGCTTATTTGAAAACTTAGTGGCAGATGATTACACAATACTTGTTAGAGATAAAAATGGATGTACGGTTTCCACGTCTACCTCAGTAGAATTAGTTAATTGTATATTTGATTTAGCTCTTGAGAAATTCGTTTCGACAAGTACTTCGATGCCTATCGTACCAGGTGCATTAGTTGATTTTACAATTGAAGTTTGGAATCAAGGGAATATCCCAGCGTACAATATTAGTATAGTGGATTATCCACCGTCAGGACTAATACTGTCTGATCCAAATTGGACTCAAAACCCAGTGTCAGGTATAATAATTTCCAATAATGATATTAATCAAATTAATCCTGGAGAAAAAGAATCCATAAATATTAGTTTCATCGTTGATGAAAATTTAATGTTGGATCAACTAGTAAACTATGCTGAGATATTTAGCGCCGATGATGACAACAATCCTAACAACGGAGTAGCATCAGACGAGGATAGTACTCCTTTTGATAATCAAGGAGATGACGAACTTATTTACGACGGACAATTGGTCGATTCCGACAATGGATTTTTTATAGATGATGATTTGGATAGTGACGATTACGATCCAGCACTTATTTCTATCATGCAGGAATTCGATTTGGCATTGAAAAAAGAATACGCATATCATATTGAATCGGATGGTAATAATATGATTAATCCAGGTGAAGAAGTTGTATTTAAAATTACAGTATACAATCAAGGGACATTAAATGCGACAAATATAGAAGTGACGGACTACGTTCCTAGTAATATGATCTTTACAGTAGGTGGTGTGGACAATGATTTCACAGGTAGTGGGATAATGCCAACGGCTACAATTGCTTCATTGGGAAGTGGACAAAGTGCTGATTTATATATACGTTTAAGAGTGGACCCAAGTTATATGTGGGGTCAACAAATCAATAATGCCGAAATAACATCTGGTGAAAATGCGCTAGGATTAGAAGATGAAGATGATCCCTTGGGTGTTGTTCATGGTAGCATTGATGACGATAGTGAAATGAATTCAGATAATGACATCGATGATGAAATGAATTTCCCTGTCGGCTCAATGCAAGATAATCCAGCAGATGCGGATGATTATGATCTAGCAATTATCGAAATCGGACAGATGTTTGATTTAGCCCTAGATAAGGTGTTAAATGGGTATAATGATCTGAACGGAGATGGCGTAATGAGCCCTGGAGATGAAGTGACTTTTTTACTTACAGTGTATAATCAAGGGACTCTGGATGCTTACAATATTCAGGTTAGCGATTATATACCGGAAGGCTTGATTTTAAATGATTCTAATTGGAATAATTTTCAGAATGTTTCAATTGCTCAATTAAATACAGTTATTCCATATCTACCAGCTTCTCCGACATCATATCCTACGGTTACTCGAACAATTACCTTTACTATTGACGAAACTTTCAGAGGAAATTCTATTGTGAATTGGGCAGAAATTAGTGCCGCAGATGACGATGATGACAACGTCTATGATCCTCCGATGGAATTCGATAGTACCCCTGATGCAATCCAAGGCAACGATTCTTACGGAGGAGATAATGTGACCGATAATTCCAATAACGACGAGGATGATCACGATCCAGCAGAAATCAATCCTGTTGTCGAGTTGGATTTGGCCTTAACAAAAAAAGATCAAAATAGTGATCCGATAGGTTCATGGGGTGAAATTAGAACGTTTGATATTGAAGTTACAAATCAAGGTACTATTTATGTCACAGAATTTACAGTGTCTGATTATATACCATGTGGCTATGAATTTGTCCAAGCTCCAGGTCAAAATCCTGGATGGATCTACAATCCTATTACTAGAATAGCCAGTTTCGAATATGATGAAGATAGATTAAATGTGAATGAATCAGTTACGCTTAATATCGAATTGAAAGTAGTTGATTGTGATTCTGATGTTTATTACAATTGGACTAATTACGCCGAAATCACCGCATACGATGATGATTACAATGACTTCAATACAGAAATCCAGGATGTTGATAGTGATCCAGACATGACCAATTTTGATGACCCAGGTGGTGAACCCTGGGGACCGAGTGATGATTACATAGATGGAGATGGTACGGGCCCTTTTGGAGGTGGACCAGCATCTGGTGATGAAGATGATCATGACCCTGCAAAACCAGAACTTTTTGATTTGGCTTTAATTAAACAACTTAAAACCATCAATGATCCTTACCGATATGGTGATTTATTGGAATTTGAAATTACAGTGTGTAATCAGGGTAATATTGGTGCACAGAATGTTCAGGTAGCTGATTATTTACCGACAGGTTATAACTTCGCTTTCGCGAATAATTCAGCATGGGGAGGAACAAGCACTGCTCCAGTTTATACAATTCCTAGCATTGCAATCAACGATTGTGAGAAATTCAGTATTTACTTAACAATTGAACAAACTTCTGGAGGTGAAAAAGATTGGGTGAATTATGCAGAAATTGTTTATGCAGAAAATGAAAATGGAATAGATCGAACAACATGGGATATCGATAGCAATCCAGGCAGTGATAATCCGGAAGAAAACGCTGTTGAACCAAGTCATCCAGAACAAGGTGATGATGACCTGACCAGTACAGATAAAGGGGGTGAAGAAGATGATCATGATCCAGCTGGTATAGAATTACTGGATTTAGCGGTAAGAAAAGTTACAACAAACCAAACAGGACCATTTGTTTACGGAGATGTGATTACTTATACATTCGAAGTGTATAATCAAGGAAGTATTCAAACAAGTGGTATAGAATTAACAGATTATATTCCATGTGGTTTTAAATACCTGTCATCAAATAATGGATCCGGATGGTCATACGATTCAAATACAAGTATGGCAACCTACTTGATTGCAGGGCCACTAGTGCCAGGAGGAAGTACCACGGTAACGATAGAATTAGCGCTTCAACAATGCTTGGATACTAGTGATGAAAGCTTTACCAATTATGTAGAGATAAGTAATCATCAGAGCGATGACCCAGATTATCCAAATCAAGAAGATGTGGACAGTATGACGGACAATGATCCAAACAATGACATGGGCGGAACACCAGACGATCCGAATGAAGACAATGTAATCAATGAGGATAAATATGATGGAGGAGATGAAGATGATCACGATCCAGAGCGAGTGGAGCTTTTTGATTTAGCATTGAAGAAAGAACTAATTACTGTTAATGATCCATATCGATATGGAGATTTATTAGAATTCAAGATTACAGTATGTAATCAAGGGAATGTGGATGCGGCAAATATTGTAGTTAGTGATTATTTGCCTGCAGGCTATAGTTTCGCTTTCGCGAATAACCCAGGATGGGGAGGAACAACTAGTTCACCAACCTATGAAATCCCAGGAATTTTAAGACAGGATGCGTGTACAGAGTTGTTTATTAGCTTGACCTTGGAGATGACAGCAGGAGGTGAAAAAGATTGGTTCAATTACGCTGAAATAACAAGCAGTACTGATACAAATGGCAATCCTCGTACGGATGGCGATAGTACAGAAGGAAGTAATTCGGATAATGAAAACTTAGTTGAACCAGGAGAATTAGGTGATGATGATTTAACAAGCGTAGAACCAAATGGAAACCAAGATGATCATGATCCAGCAGGTATAGAAGTATTTGATTTGGCTCAAATCAAAACAACGACGGCAACAGGACCATTTAAGTATGGAGACATTGTAACTTTTGATTTGACCTTATTCAATCAAGGAAGTATAGAAGCTAAGGATATAGAATTAACAGATTATATCCCCTGTGGATATAGATATTCTAATACAAATGATAGTAATGGCTGGAGTTACGATGCTGCAACAGGATATGCAATGAAAGTCATTACTGGTCCTTTAGCACCAGGAGAGCACACTATGGTTAGTATAGTTTTGCAGGTGCAAGAATGTTACGAAAATGTAGAAAATGCCTGGACTAATATTTCAGAAATAAGCGGATCAGAAAGTAATGATCCTGATTCACCTGCAAATGATATTGATAGTAATTCAGACATGGATCCTAATAATGATCCGGGAGGAGAACCAAACTCTCCTGATGATAATGAATTGCATGGTGATGGTGATTGCGGTGATTGTATTCAAAGGGTTTGTGTTCCTTTGAATAATGAAACTCCAGCTATTGTTGAATCCGTTTATGTTGATGGTTCAATATTAGTACTGCCAAACTATCCTTATGACTTGAACGATCCTGCACAAGCAGCGCAATTCTTAGCAGATTGCTTGGCTTTAGGTTACAGCATAGTGGAGAACTTCGATCCTGTGACGCAGATATTATGTATCGATGTATTATATCCAGGAGAAAACTTCGAAAGTTATAATTTCAACAATGGCGAAGAGTATTACTTCACATGTCATGATTGTAATACAGTCTCGGATGAAGACGATCACGATCCTGAAGTCATAGACATTTTTGATTTGGCCTTACGTAAGACAGTGGATGATTTAGGTCCATACGATGAAGGTGAGATTGTAGAATATCACATTGATGTATTCAACCAAGGAAATGTTGCGGCATACGATGTATTAGTAACAGATTACTTGAATCATGGATATTTATTTGACGCTTCCGCGAATGCAGGATGGGCACAAACAGGTGACTTAGTACAGACGACAGTACCAGGACCGATTGCACCAGGGGATAGTGTTAGATTGACCTTGAACTTAGAAATCTTCATTCCAGATGGCGCACATCAGCATAGTTGGTACAACGAGGCAGAGATTAGTGGAGCGAATGATGAGAACGGCGATCCACGAAATGATGCGGATAGTTATCCAGATACGAATCCAGATAACGACAATCCACTAGGTGATGGACCAGACGATGACAACATCTTAAACGGTGACGGAAACGATAACGTAATCGATGAAGACATCAACGATCCATTCAACGAGGGAGATGATGACGAAGATGATAATGATGCTGCTGAAGTAATCGTAGTTGGTGGATTGGGAGATACAGTATTCAAGGATCTAGATGGAGACGGAATCAGAGATGTGAATGAGCCAGGAGTACAAGGAGTAATTGTTACGCTTACAGATTGTATGGGTACAGTACTTGAGACTCAGGTGACTGATGCCAACGGATTCTACTTCTTTGAGAACTTAGTGCCGGGTGATTACCAAGTATTCTACGATATCAGCAACTTGCCAGTAGGCTGTGCCTTTACTTACCAAGATGTAGGAAACGATGATAGTGTAGATAGTGATGTAGACCTAAGTGGAGTTGCACCATGTACTCACATTGATGGAGGAGAGTATGACAGTTCGTTTGATGCAGGATTGTTGATCTTGGCAAGCTTAGGAGATTTTGTATGGCATGATCTTGATGGAGATGGTCAGCAAGATGCAAACGAGCCAGGACTAGCAGGAGTAACAGTTAACCTATACGATGGTGACGGAAACTTCTTGGAGACAACAACAACAGATTCAAATGGATACTACTTATTCGATCTATTGTACCCAGGAGATTACTATGTACAGTTCATCACACCAGATGGCATGGAATTAACATTTGCAAACACAGGAGTGAATGATGGACTAGATAGTGATGTAGATGGTTCGAACGGACCAGGAACGACATCTATTACGCACTTGGATGCAGGCGAGAATGACTTGGATTGGGATGCTGGCTATTACTTCTGTGTACCGATTGGAGACTTAGTATGGTATGATAATGATGAAGATGATGTATGGGATGATGTTGAGAACGGAATTAATGGTCTAGATGTGAATCTATGGAAGAATCACTTTGGAACATGGGTGATCTGGGATACAGCAGAAACTGGTCACAAGCCAGGAACACCATCCGATGACGGATACTTTAAGTTCTGTGCACCACCGGGACAATACTACATCGAAGTATTGATGCCACCATACGGATTGGTACCAGCACAACCAAATAGAGGTAACAATGAAGAGCGCGATAGTGATATCGACAATAGCTATGGATTTGGAACAAGTGATGATTTCGTAGTATTCTCAGGACAAGAGAAGTGCGACTTAGGCGCGGGTTACTACCCAATGGCACAGATAGGAGATAGAGTATGGCGAGATGATAACGAGAACGGAATGCAAGATCCAAGTGAGCCAGCGATGAGCGGTGTTACGGTTCAAGCATACAATGTACTTGGAGAGATGGTTGCTGAGACAACAACAGCGACAGATGGAACGTACAACATCGATTACTTACAGCAAGAAGATTACTACTTGAGGTTTACGCCTCCAGCAGGATCAAACTTGGGTATCACATATCCAAACATGGGAGATGATATGATGGATAGTGATGTGGATCATAGTAATGGACCAAACACGACACCATTCTACTCAATGAGCCCAGGCATGGAAGTACCACATGTTGATGCTGGATTGACCTATGCGACAGTAGTACCAGTAGAGTGGTTAAGCTTTACAGGAGAGCATAGAGGAAACCATAATCAATTGGATTGGTCGACAGCGACAGAGTTCAATAGTAGTCATTTTGAAGTGTTGAGAAGACATGAGTCAGAGACAGACTTCAGATTGATCGGAAAAGTAGTATCTGAAGGAACGACAACAGAGATTACAAACTACGAGATGCAAGACTACGATGTGGCACAGAGTGGTATTTACTACTACCGATTGAAGCAAGTAGATTACGATGGAGGCTATGATTATAGTGAGACAATAGCAATCAGAGTTGCTGGAGATGCAAGTGCCAATACAGTGAGCATTTATCCAAACCCAGCGATTGATGATGTGAATGTAGACATGAGCATAAGTCAGTTATCAGAAGTTAAGATCAGCATCTGGGATGCGAATGGAAAAGTTGTAAGAGACAATGTATTCATGGCGCAACTAGAAGCAGGTGAGCATACACGTACGATAGACATTAGCGGATTGAGTGCTGGTGTATATCAGTTGAAATTGAAGATAGGTCGTGAGACGATCAATCAGAAATTGATTGTATTGAAAAAATAGAGGCCATCCTAAATTAAAATCATAATGTAGTATTAACTCCTTGCATAAAAACCGAAAGTTGTAATAGCTTTTTATAATTATAAAAGGCTATTACAATCATTTTTTGTAAGAACAATACATAAAGATGTACGTTGTGCGATTTGCCACTATAAAAACATAGGGGTGAAGGCCAAGGAATAGGTTCTTCTCAAAACAAATAAAACCGATTTTAATGAAAAATATTTCTACTATTCTTCTTTTATATTTTTTTTTATCGCTTTCATTAAGTGCCCAAACGGTAACTATCAATGAGTTGATTCCGATGTCAGCATATGGAACCGATTCAGATGGGCAACTATATGGTCATGTTGGCGATTGGGTAGGCAAGAATTCTCCAGTTACTGATAAATGTGATTGTATATTAGATCCCGATTGCTGCCTTTATGACAATTGGGTACAAGGTGCAAAAGATTTATTTGGTGCCTGGGCTATAGAGTCTAATGGTAATGATTTATATCTTGGGTATTCAGCTACAATTCCTTTAGCTTCTCAACACGTGAGTAATCTAGCAAGATATTCTATTGATAATAATTCTGTTACTTCTTTGGGTGAGTTAGTCGGAGATCCAGGATTTTCAGACATGTTATGGAATGATGGGGTATTGCATATAGATAGTCCAGATCCAAGTGGAGCTAAATTTAATGGACAAAATTATTTGGGTTTTGGATGGGATGCAAATAATATTAATCAATATTCTGAAACAAATGGTCTTACAATTAAGAGGTATGCTTCACCAGAAGGGAAATTAATTGCTCGAACGAAAACAGGATCAAATGGAGATTATGCCTTTATTAACGATTTAGGGAATAATTTTATCCCGAATGGATACATAGTGAAAATTTATGTAGATCCAAATGATGTAACTTTACCAAATGGGTGGGAAACAGAAACGTTAGATAACGGAGAAGAAATTATATTTACCAATATAGCAGGCGCAGGAGCACCAAATCAATATCTTAATGATGTCGCTCGTGTAAATTTTGATGGCTTTACTAATTCTCAATTTGACAGAATTGTTTCAATTCAAAATGTTGCCCCAGATGCCTCAAGTTATTTTACAGCAAATTCTGATGGACAAAAAATACAGGGTGAGTTGTCCAGTGATTTATCGGTGGATTTAAGTGACATTACTGTTGAATTATGGACTTATGATGCATATATGCCAAATGGAATACATCATTTTCAATATTTATATGATGATCAATATTCCGTATTGCTCGCATTAAGTACACAGTTTCATTGGAACACCTCTGTATTTAGATCTTTTGATAATGGTAACACTTGGGAGATTGCTGGACATGTTAGTGGAGATCGAACACTAAGTATGACCATTTTCAATGATAAAATTTACTTTACAACCTTACATGACCCAATTTATTATATAGACAGATCTGAAAGCGTTGGTAATACACCTTTTGTTGCTAAGCAGTTGACATCATCTTATGATATTTATAGCAATTCAAAACCTATTAAATTTAATAATGAACTGGTTTTTTTAGGAGCAAATGAAATAGATGGACAATTAGTTATAATGGATTCGAATCATAACTTTCGCACATTAGATTTGGAACAATCTTTTTTAACACTATCGGGGTGGGGACATGGACGAAAACTAATGGCTAACGTGGATGATGAATATTTATATATAATCAACTCGAATAAACAAATTATTAAAAACAAATATCCTGGACTACTCTATGAATTTGAGGTTGTAGGTCAATTTACAGGAGAGGATATTTTGAGCGTACATTATTGGGAAGAACAAAACAAGATAGTTTTTTCTGCAGTACCTGATGGGAAAATATATTATTTCGAACCACTAATTGATGAACAAACATGTACTATTTCTACAGACTATCAATTAAAGAAGAGTATAGGCGTAGTAGATCAAGATAAGATGCCTCGTATATATCGACGCTTTGGAGTTGCCACAGGCGAGAAGATTTATGTAGAGAGTCGTGTTCGAGGAGACCATGGAGCAGGGTCTTTAGAGATACATGGTACGGATCCTATGGATGGAATGGAGAAGAGCATAGGTGTACTAACGAGGACGACGGAGACTTGTAATGGAATAACGCATACAGTATATAAGGGGACAGTAGAAGGGAATTGGAATGGCTTTAGGTCTTTTTTTGTGGGAAGTGATATAGCTGGGAAGGTTCATCATATAAGTATTAAGTATGATTATGATTTTAGTAGTTGTGGTACAAATCAAGAGACCTTGTATACTGATATAAATTCTTGTTTGGATGGCTCTAGTTATACGGTAAATTTTCCAGTTAATGCGAATGAGTTGAATGAGATAAAAATAGCGATAACAGGATTAGAGCGCAATGGGAAGAAGCTTAATATCGATATAGAGTCATTGAGCGGTACTAGTTATGTTTCGAAAGAGTTAGAGTTGAGATCAGGTAGTTATTTGAGCACCTATCATGTAAAACCTACGGAAGGCGAACTAGTAGTAAAGCTTTCGGGAGAAACTGATTTTACAGGATATGTAGAAGGAATACTGGTGACAAAGAATTGTGAAGGATCTACTACTCGCATAACTGACGTGACAGTTGATAAGAATTATTTTACTTGTAGTGATAAACAAGACAACGGAACAATTGACAATTCGGCAAAAGTCCGAGTAAACCATGACTTACCTTCGGGAACGTATCGAGTATGGTATGAATATGGCAATGCTACCAGTGATGTTCCTAGTTACTCTTGGACCCATCAGACTTTTACTACAACTACTAATGGAGAACCAATTGTATTAAATATTTCCTCTGCAACGCATATTCGTGGAATTCAAATCTTCGATTTAAATAATCAATGTATTCACGGGGTTCACTATATTGAAGATGCTCCGTTCATTCGGTGGGATAATGTATATGACGCTGGAAACTTTGGATGTGGAACCCAAGGGTTTCAAGGTGCGTGTACTTTGCCAGTTAATGATAATTGTGCACCTTATTCTCCTCCTACTGTTTATAGTACTGGTGCACCAAGCCATGGATATACTCAAATAGGAGGAAGTACGAGTGTAGGCACATTAAATTATCGATGGATGTATGTTGCTGATACGACGGGTTTTTATGGACTATTTGGGAGGCGATCGTTTTTCTTTAATAGCATATATGACGAGACGAGTAGCTATGGCTTAGGAGTAGATATGGAGTTTGATCCAAGCACAGAGATAGATCAGAATATCTATGTAATGCGATGTAGTATGCTGTCCGACTGTTCAGGAGTAACAGGGTTTACAGGAGAGTCAGATTATTATGTAAAGATACCAGTAATTCAGCGAACGGAAGGGAGTATAGAGAAGTTGCTTGATTGCGACGAAGGGAGGACAGTTGGTTTATTAGGGACAGATACAGTGACTGTAAATAATCGAGCGTTAGGATTGACAGGAGCGATGAAGTTACATTACTCGAACGTGTACACGGGTTTTCAACATGCAGGATTTAGGATATCAGATTATCAAAGTAGTGATAGAGCAATAAGTGATGGAGATACAATAATGAGTTTGACATTTTCGGAGTTACAGTTGGAACAAGGCTTAGAGATAGCAGAGGCCTATATAGAGATGACCGCAATGAATACACTAGGAGGGACACAAACTATAATACGTGTAAACAATGTAGATACAGACGATTCAAATTTTTATTTTAATTATGGAGAGGGATGGTATCATAATAATCCCTATACATCAATAAAGAACATTTTCAAATCTTGGACCAATGGTGATCAATTGAAATTGGATGTAACGGATATTATACAAGATATAGTTGACCGTCCAGGATGGGAATATGAAAATAATATCAATATAGGAATAGAAAGTCTGACAGATCGTTTAGAGGTTGCGTATAGTCGATATTTGGATGCACCCAATAATCCCAAATTGGTAATAAAGTATAAACCATTGAATTCTACATACAATTGGACGATTTCAGGAGGAGGAAATAGTTATAGTTATGAAGGAGCCGAGCCAGACATTACGAATTTGCAAGATGGCACATACACAGTTAAACTAGAAGTTCAAAAGGAAGGAAACAATTGTAAAACGGAGACAACAAGTAGTTTGGAAATCAGTGGTTTTCCGTCTCAAGAAAAACGAGAATCTCTATGCGAAGAGTTTAGTACGACGTACGATTTGCCAAATGGATTCAATGGGGTGACATGGCAGGAATTATGGTATACGGAACCCGTAAGTCAACCGAATGGAGCAAATGCTCAGGTGACAGATGTAGAATTAGGAACAGTCGTAGGATTAACCGAAAACGGTAAATATTTATTTAGAAAGCGGAATACATTAAATGGATGTGTGGAAGATTTTATACTTATAAAAGCAGATCCACTAAATACTGGAGAAGATGACGAATTGTGTTTTGGAACGAGTACTTATGATTTAGAAGATGGCTTCAATGGAGTTACGTACCAAGAATTGTGGAATGAAACCCCAGTTAGTCAACCTGCGGGTGCCAACGCAGAAATTACAGACACGGAAAAGGGCTTAGTGATCGGCATGACGGAAATTGGAGATTATGTTTTTAGAAAGTATAATACCTTCAATGGATGTGAAAATGATGTAACTATTACAATTCATCCAAACCCAAATGTTGGTGAAGATGTATCTCAATGCAGTGAAGAAACTACTTATGATTTACCAAATGGTTCATCAGGTCAAGGATATCTCGCAAATTGGGATCAAAGTCCAGTAAGCCAACCTTCCGGTGCAAATGCTTCTATCGTAGATCCGATGGAAGGCTTGGTAGAAGGGATGACAGAGATTGGTGATTATGTATTTAGATATGTAAATCGAAATACAGAATGTTATGACGAGATAAAGATTACCATTCATGCGAACCCGGATGTTGGTGAGGATGTTTCTCAATGCAGTGAAGAAACTACCTATGATTTACCAAATGGTTCATCAGGTCAAGGATATCTCGCAAATTGGGATCAAAGTCCAGTAAGCCAACCTTCCGGTGCAAATGCTTCTATCGTAGATCCGATGGAAGGCTTGGTAGAAGGGATGACAGAGATTGGTGATTATGTATTTAGATATGTAAATCGAAATACAGAATGTTATGACGAGATAAAGATTACCATTCATGCGAACCCGGATGTTGGTGAGGATGTTTCTCAATGCAGTGAAGAAACTACCTATGATTTACCAAATGGTTCATCAGGTCAAGGATATCTCGCAAATTGGGATCAAAGTCCAGTAAGCCAACCTTCCGGTGCAAATGCTTCTATCGTAGATCCGATGGAAGGCTTGGTAGAAGGGATGACAGAGATTGGTGATTATGTATTTAGATATGTAAATCGAAATACAGAATGTTATGACGAGATAAAGATTACCATTCATGCGAACCCGGATGTTGGTGAGGATGTTTCTCAATGCAGTGAAGAAACTACTTATGATTTACCAAATGGTTCATCAGGTCAAGGATATCTCGCAAATTGGGATCAAAGTCCAGTAAGCCAACCTTCCGGTGCAAATGCTTCTATCGTAGATCCGATGGAAGGCTTGGTAGAAGGGATGACAGAGATTGGTGATTATGTATTTAGATATGTAAATCGAAATACAGAATGTTATGACGAGATAAAGATTACCATTCATGCGAACCCGGATGTTGGTGAGGATGTTTCTCAATGCAGTGAAGAAACTACCTATGATTTACCAAATGGTTCAACAGGACCAGGATATCTGGTCAATTGGGATCAGAATCCAGTAAGTCAGCCATCGGGTGCAAATGCTTCTATCATTGATCCGATGGAGGGATTAGTAGAAGGGATGACAGAGAGTGGCGATTATATATTTAGATATGTAAATCGAAATACTGGCTGCTATGATGAAGTGACCATAAGCTTAGACGATAATTTATGTTTGGGTTCTATGTCAGGGTTTGTATGGCACGATGCGGATTTAGATGGTAGATCTAACAACATGGAATCGAAAGCAATGGGAGTAAACGTAAAACTATATGATTGCGAAGACAATTACATTGACGAGCTTATAACGGACGTAGAGGGGGAGTACCATTTTGAAGATTTAATCCCTGGGAATTATTATGTAGTGTTTGAATTGTTGAGTCCAAATGATATTTATGGTTTTACAAATAGAGTTGGAAATGTTGAAGAGATAGATAATAGCGATGTGGATAGATCAGGGAAATCAGTTTGTATAGAAGTCAAACCACTTCTAGAATCTGTTGGGAGTACAGATGCTGGTTTACAACTCCTGGCATCGATTGGAGATAGAGTATGGCATGATATCGACGGAGATGGTTTGCAAGAAATGGGTGAACCCGGATTAGAAGGTATAGAAATAAAGCTTTTTAATATACAAGGAGAATTAGTGTCCCAAACACAAACCAATAGTACAGGGAATTACATTTTTGATAAGATATATCCGGATAATTATTATTTACAATTTATTCCTATTGAAGGGATGAGGTTGACCGAATCAAATTCAGGTATCAACGAAGAATATGATAATGATGCAGAAGCATTTGGGATTAATGGAGTGAATACAACAACAGTGACTTATTTGAACTCGGGAGAGAATGATTTGGATTGGGATGCAGGTTTTTATTCTCCACCAAAATTCTGTGGCCAAGTGTGGTATGATGCCATTAATAATGACCAATTTGACGATGTAGAATTAGGATTAAATGGTATAAAAGTTGAACTGTGGAGAAAAGAAAGTGGGAATTGGATTCTCTGGGACGAGACTTCATCTTCTATAAATCCAAATAATAGTTCCGAACAGGGCTACTATAGTTTTGAGCCAAAACCTGGGAGTTATTATTTACGAGCAAACTTACATCAAACGGGCTTAGTAAATGTTTATCCCAATGAAGGAGTTGACCAAACGAAGGATTCGGATTTAACAGATGTGAACGGATTTTTCACAACGGATGAGTTTGTAGTTTTTTCTGGTTCGGAAAACTGTTTCATTGGGATAGGATTACATCAGAGTGCGAGTATAGGAGATTATGTATGGCTTGACGCGAATGATAATGGTGTACAAGATTTTGGTGAAGAAGGAGTGAAGGATGTATTAATAGAGGCTTATGACATTAATGGAGAAAAGATCCGTGAAACCCTAACAGATGATAATGGAATTTATAAGTTGGACTACATGAGGTATGGAGATTACTATATCAAAGCAACGATTCCATCTGGCTATGGTATAGCGAATGAGAATGTTGGAGGAGATTTAAAGGATAATGATTTGGATGGAACAAATGGATTGAATACTACTAGATGGTATAATCTAATAGGAGGACAGAATGAAGAATCAGTAGACATCGGATTAAAACTAGGAGTAGTACCAGTAGAATGGTTAAGTTTTGATGTTAGAGGAATTTCCAACTACCATCAATTAGAATGGTCAACCCAGATAGAGTTTAATTCTAGTCATTATGAAATCTACAGACGGCATGAAACAGAAGAAGAATATAGATTAATAGGGAAAGTAGTTTCAGAAGGAACAAGTAACGAAATATCAAATTACGAATTGCGGGATTATGATGTAGCCCTGCCTGGTGTCTATTATTATAAGTTGAAACAAATAGATTTTGATGGGGGCTATGATTATAGTGAAACAGTAAGTATTAGAGTTTCCGATGAAGAACTCCAAACTAAGTTAAAGGTTTATCCTAATCCAGCAATTGATGAACTTAGTATAGAATTGGATCTTAAAGAACTTTCAGAAGTTAAGATCAGTATCTGGGATGCGAATGGAAAATTAGTGTTGAAGAATGCTCTGAATAGAATACTAGAATCAGGTAAGCATGCAGAAAAATTGGATGTTAAACAATTGGACTCTGGTGTCTATCAAATGAAAATTAACATAAACTCAGAATCGATTTACTCTAAACTGATTATTCTAAATGAATAGCAAGCTGAGAAAAAATTAAAAATAGAATTGATTGAAAAGGGGAGACTGAGTTCTCCCTTTTTTAATTTATTTCCTCTTGTAACTTTATATTCGATTTTATTGTTCCAATAAGGTTTAATATAAACCCTATAATACTTAGAAAAAGTAAAACAATAAAAGCATTAGCATCACTCCATGGTTGAGCTTCACCAAAGACTCTCTTAACGAAGGTAATAACAATAATGGCAGAAGTTAAAAAGAGCGTAATCTGAAATAAATACCAGCTTATTTTAGATTGATGTTGACTGAATATAAAGACTATTAGAAATATCCCAATTAATGCATAAGCAAGAACTTCTGGTATGCGTCCTAAAATATTCATATCCCATTTATTGATTATTTTATTGGTAATTAGAAATACTAGGTGAATAAAATGATTGAACGCAAAGGCGATGAACTTTTCTCTTAAAGATGATTTTTCAAATGCACGTGGTATTCCGTTCAGAAACACATCTGTTTGAATCAAAAAAAACAATACAACTGAAAAGCGGGCAGAATACCTCGAAGCCAATTGCCACTTAGAAATAGAATCTGGTACTATATAATGGCAAATTATATATACGACAGCTTCAAGAATGCATATTCCTAAAAAGATATGGAAAGATTTAATACGCATGTATA
>JAHDCZ010000115.1 GCA_020629615.1 Saprospiraceae bacterium | reverse complement strand
GTTGTATTGACAAAATACTCTTTGAACCAATCCAATTCGATTCCAGAATTACGTTCCATGATACGAATAAAATCATCGGCATTTGGATGTTTGAATTTCCATTGATCATAATAGTCAAGCATTCCTTTTCGAAAAGCGTCGTTTCCCATGATGTAGTTTAACTGCTGAAGAAAAACAGTTCCTTTTGTATAGGATGCTACACCGTAAGCTTGATTGGTATTATAATGATCTGCATGAGTGCTCAAGGCTTCTTCATAACCACTTTGGCTAAAACGACAATATCCTCTCACAGAATAATAATGTGGGTTATCTGTCACCTCTCCTTTTAATATTCCTTTGGATCTCAAATGGTTCATGATTTCTGCGCTTGCAAAACTGGTAAATCCTTCATCCATCCAGGGATAGAGACTTTCGTTTGTACCCAATACCATTTGATACCAGCTATGCATTAATTCGTGCACCGACACGCCAACCAAACTTCCAAAGGATCGCTCCCCTGTTATTAATGTAGCCATTGGATACTCCATTCCTCCATCACCTCCTTGAATAATTGCGTATTTTGGATATGGGTATTTCCCGTAATGTTTATTGGCATATTTCAATACTTCATCCATTGCCGACCCAAGCATTTTCCAATTTTCCGTTGTGTTCTCACCTGGAATATACATCAATTCAATCAAGGTTCCGTCATAAGCTTCATAGGTTTCATAGACATATTCTGTGTCAGCTGCCCAAACAAAATCATGGACGTTTTTGGCTTCAAAATTCCATTGTTTTTTATTTCCCTTGATATTTTTTGCTTCACCATTCAATTCTCCAGTTCCGCCAACCAAATAGTCTCTGTCGATATTTATCGTCACATCAAAATCTCCCCAAATACCATAAAACTCTCTTCCAACATACGGATTGGCATGCCAACCTTGGTAGTCATATTCTGCCATTTTAGGATACCATTGTGACATACTATAATCGACTCCTTCCTTATTGTTTCTTCCAGATCTACGAATTTGCACTGGAACTTGACAAGTATATGTCATATCAAAGTTTACGGTCATTCCAGGTAAAATGGGATCACTCAATTGCACTTCTAAGATGGTTCCGACATGCTCATATTTAACTGCTGTACCATTCATAGTAAGCGAATGAATTTTTTGAAAACCAATTTCTTTTTCATTTAAATCTCCAATTCTATTCCCCACACGACCATCTGGATCTAGTATATTTTGTGATCTGGTATCCATCATACTTCCAGGTTGAAAGGCATTGAAGTATAAGTGATAAAAAACACGATTTAAAGTATCCGGTGAATTGTTGGTATAGGTACATTTTTGGATTCCTTGGTATTGATGTTTTTTAACATCGAAATCAATATTCATTTCATACTTGACTGACTGTTGCCAGCGATCTACTTGGGCTTTCGCCGAAAGGCAAAAAAGAATAAAAAAAAGTATTGAACTTAATTTAAGTATGTATTTCATCACTATTTATTTCTATGGTGCTAATTAATTTATTAAACGAATCCCAAGCATATTTGTACTTACAAACCGCTAAGAAAATAATCGCTTGGAATATAAATGCATACAATACCATATATGGGTCAATGGTTTGTGTCTTGAACAAAGAGTCAGTTTGTATGGCAGAACTTTCATAACTCATAAACACTGCTCCGAATATATTGGTCGCCGCATGAACTCCAATTGCCAATTCTAAACTGTCATCCATTAATGTCATTATCCCCAGAAAAAGTCCGGCACTGATATAATAGGTCTGCATCACTCCCATTCCATATTTACTAATTTCTGGATTGGAAAGATGAATGGCTCCGAATGCAATAGAACTCAGGATCAGAGCAAGCAATCTACTTTTGCTGATCAATCCAACTCCTTGAATTATATAGCCTCGGAATAGAATCTCTTCTGCCGTTGTTTGAATCGGAAGAATAAAGAGGGAAACTAATACTAAGGGTAAAAAAGACGACCACTCCAAATGAAAAGCGTATTGATCAGAAAATCGGAAGTAGTTTATTGCTTCAAAAATGATCCCTAAAAGCATCCAAAAACCAAATCCGAAAAGAATTTTAGAGAAATTGATTTTTTCAAAAGGAGTAATCAAGGTTTTAAAACTAAAATCATGGGCATAATGAACAAAGATATAGAGTCCTGCTAAAGCTGTCGCAAACATACAAACCAACAAAATCAAGCCAATGTTAGAACTGATCCCGAATATTTCAAAATTGGGATTGTTTATAAATGAACTCAAGGCATCATCTCCTAATTCAGAGTTGCCTTTCATTTTAAGGTATAGCGCGAGCGTCAAGGGAATTTGCCCGATGAAATATCCAATCAAAAAAACAAAGGTTCCGAAAAGAAACTTTAGTGGAAATTCTTCAGATTTTAAAACACTTTGAAAAAACATTCGAAAGTTTAACTGACTTTAAATTCCCAACAATTGAAGGGGATTTTACTGCTGTGAAAATAGCAAAATCCTTCCGCTTTTGTAAATCCTAAGGACTCATAGAGTTTATTACTATATGGATTTTTACTATAGGCATCCAAGCGTATTGCATCATAATTAAAATCCTTTGCAAATTGTATTGCAAATTCACTCAATTGTCGTCCGATTCCATGACCATAATGGTTTGGATGAACTGCCAATCGATGAATTACAAGGATTTTACCATTTAATTTCCAATCGATATTCTCGTACTGAGGATCTTGCTTTTCATTCAGGCAAATCGTTCCTACGATTTTGTTTCCATAAAGATTTATATAGGATTCTTGACTTTCAATGTCCTTTTTTATGTCAATTTGAGTTGGATAGGAATAATCCCATTGTTCAATTCCTTGTTCGATCAGTCGATCGGTTGAAAGTTTAAATATTTCAAAGATATCATCCAAATCACCTACCTGGCTTAAGATTGTTTTATAGCTTCTTTTCATGTTTTTTTATGATAGTCGAAATTTAAACTAATTTTGTGATGAATAAAACTTCAATTATGAAAATGGGCAAAAAGGAACTGACAATTTTACCTATCATCATTATAGCCATTGCGGCAATAAGTCGATTGTTACCTCACCCTGACAACGTTACTCCCGTTGCGTCCATGGCTCTTTTTGGCGGGGCGTATTTTTCACGTAAATATTTACTCTTATTCGTCCCTTTTATTGCTCTTTTCTTGAGCGATTTGATTTTGAATAATTTTGTTTTCAGAATGTATTTTCCAAATCATGAAGGGATGGTGTTTTTTGCCAGTTATATGATTTGGGGTTATGTCGCCTTTCTAGTGACTATTGCCATTGGAGTTTTGTTCTTAAAGCAAGTGAAAATCGGTCGTTTAATTTTGGCCACTCTAGGCTCGTCTCTATTTTTTTTCTTAATTACTAATTTTGGGGCGTGGTTGAGTCCAATATCTATATATCCTAAGAATGCATTGGGTCTTATTGAATGTTATATAGCGGGCATACCTTTTTTCCGAAGCACCTTGATAGGTAATTTATTTTTTGTGGGGCTTATGTTTGGAAGTTACGAGTATTTCAAACGTCTTGCCTTTTCTAAGACGATTGCTTAGGACTGTCTGGATATTCAACTCTTACATGATAAATGCTACGTAGCAGGGATTTGAATGTATTCTTACATTTTTCCAATTCATCAAAATTTAAACTGGAGTCATCAAATTGATGATTGTCTAATTTATAGCTGATGATTTTATCTACAAGCTGATCGATGTCCTGACCTGTTGGATTCTTTAGACTTTTGGAAGCAGCTTCAATGGAATCGGCCATCATGAGTATCGTCTCCTCTTTACTTACAGGATTAGGACCGGGATATCGAAACAAGCTCTCATCAAAATTGTGAGCAGGATCTTCCTTAAGCTGATTTCTGTAAAAATACTCTACTCTCGTTGTACCATGATGAGAAAGAATGAAATCGATGATTACTTTTGGGAGTCTGGCTTTTTTGGCCATTTTCACTCCTTCTGTCACATGATCGATGATCATTTTTGCACTCTCAAAATTATTCATTTCCAAGTGTGGATTATTTCCTCCTGCTTGATTTTCTATGTAGTGTTGCGGGCTAGCAATCTTACCAATATCATGATACAAAGCGGCAACTTTTACTAATAAACTATTGCCCCCTATTTTTTCTGTTGCGGCTTCCGCCAAATTGGAAACTTGTAATGAATGTTGTAAGGTTCCAGGAGCTTTAATTGACATTTCTTTGAGAAGCGGTTTGTTCATGTCACTTAATTCAGTCAGCGTTATATCTGATGTGAATCCAAACAGGCGTTCAATCATTGGAATAAACGGATAAGCTAATAAGGTCAGTAATACGTTCAATCCAAGCCAAGGGAACACTTTCCAATCGATATCAGTAAATGCTCCGACATTGATTAAGGAAAGGCCTAGATATCCTAAGATGTAAGTTCCTAATATGATACCTAATGCTACGAAGAATTTATTCCAATATCTAGTTTCTGAAGCGAACAAGACCGCTACAATACCTACAAGAATTTGT
Source organism: Saprospiraceae bacterium (assembly GCA_020629615.1). GTDB lineage: Bacteria > Bacteroidota > Bacteroidia > Chitinophagales > Saprospiraceae > JAHDCZ01. Next base: position 4,447 of record JAHDCZ010000115.1, on the reverse strand, counting down.
ATGAAGGTAAATTCATAACCCAATTTGGAAAGGAAGCTTGCAATTAATATGACTACGACATGAACAAAAAGAGCCAATTTATCAGAATAGAAATTTTTAATTACGATTGGAATAATACAAAACGGAATTAAATAACTACTTAAACTGTAAGAAGACTCAACCATGTAAACAATGAAACTAAAAAGTAATGGCCATATGAGTATGAAGAGAAGCTTTCGATTATTATCATATATTTCAGGGAAGTAGCTTAACAAGTAAAATACAAGCGCTCCAATAATAAGGCAAGTTAATAACAGGTAACCAAAGAAAACGACCCATGGAGAGCGATTGGCGGTAATGTTTTCTTTGTAAAATCGTTTGTAAGAATTCAGTTTATTGAATGCCTCCTTCGAAATTGGATCACCATTCGAAATGATTAATTCTCCTTTATTGATATTGAAAGTACTTGTTGTTACTTCATTAGTTTCATTCTGAATGATTTGAGTTCTTATCTCATCATTGATCACTACATTGGGCTTAAGCCTGAAATCAGCAAAATAGTTATTGGGCAAACCGACAGTGGTCGCTAATTCTTTCTTTGCGTTTTCAACAGTAATGAACTCTGCAAAAACTTTTTCGTTTTGCTGACCATCCTGAGCCAGCAAGATTGTTTTATTTCCAAATTTCTGAAAATTGGTTGTTGAAACCAATCCCCTATTTAGAAGCGTAGTCAAACTGGCACTCAGGGCAAAGGCATCTAAATTAAGTGAATCTTGACGCGAATTAATGAAGGATGATAATTCAATTAAAGATGATTTGAGCTGGGCGGAATTAAATTCAAATACGGTTTTCTGATTGTTTTCAATATCAGAAATTTCTTTATTTACTTCATCTTCATTTCTTAAAACAGGAAAGTCAAATGCAGCAATTAAATCCGTATGTCTCCACTTCTGACCTTGAACATAATCAAATCCAAAGTAAACTGTCTTTGGAAAGAGCAGGGTAATTAAACCAATCACTCCACCTATGATTAAATACTTTAAGGATTGAGAAAACTGTTTCATTAATTTATTCGTCTAGCTACAAATGTACAATTTTATACTATTTCGATTCCCATTTAACTTCAGCCACTCCCTCTTTTAAGCTGATGTATCTCCCGAGGACAAATAGATAATCGGATAGTCGATTGAGATAAACGATGATAATTTGATCAACATCTTCGTGCTGAGAAAGCGCCACCACTCTTCTTTCGGCTCTTCTGCAAATTGTTCTAGAAAGATGACAATGCGCATTGGCAACAGATCCACCAGGTAGGATAAAATTTTTAAGATCTGGAAGTTGATGATTCCAGTTATCTATTTGATTTTCCAAGGATTCAACATCATTTTCTTCGACATTAGGAAGATCAAATTTATTATTGGGATCCATCGCCAAATTTGACCCAATATTGAATAATAAATGTTGAATGGCTGTTAACTCCTTAGCGACATCTTCATTCTTAAAATGAGCAATGACCAAAGCAATAGAAGCATTTAACTCATCAACTGTTCCATAAGATTCAATTCTGAGATGATCTTTAGATACTTTGGAGCCACCAAAAAGAGAAGTGGTTCCTTTATCGCCAGTTTTGGTATATATTTTCAAAAGACTCTATTTATTTAAAGCCCAAAATACATAATTACTTTAGATTATAGCGATGAGTAGGATCATCTACTCGAACAATGTTATCGTTCATGATATCAGTTTCTACTAGACCATCTCTAAGACGAATAATTCGATGTGCGTGTTCTGCAATATCTGGCTCATGAGTCACAATAATAATAGTATTTCCTTTGGAATGAATTCGTTCAAAAATCGACATAATCTCTATCGAGGTTTTTGTATCAAGATTACCTGTCGGCTCGTCTGCAAGAATGATCGCAGGATTATTTACCAATGCGCGAGCGATCGCCACTCTTTGGCGTTGTCCGCCCGAGAGCTCATTCGGTTTGTGATCTACTCTATCTCCTAATCCAACTTCATTGAGAACTTCTTGAGCTCGATCGAGTCGTTTGGATTTACTCATTCCTGAATACACAAGTGGTAAGGCGACGTTTTCTAATGAGGTCAATCTGGGTAACAAATTAAATGTTTGGAAAATAAAACCTATTTCTTTATTTCTTACATCTGCTAGATCTCCATCGCCCATAGTACTCACGTTGATATTGTTCAGAAAATACTCGCCCGATGTTGGAGAATCCAAACAGCCTAGCAGGTTCATTAAAGTCGATTTTCCAGAACCTGAAGGTCCCATCAACGCCACATATTCGTTTTTAGAAATACTTAAAGTGATCGACTTTAGAGCATCCACAGTTTCACTACCCATGATGTAACGTTTCTTAAGATCTTTGACAGAGATGATCGACTTCATAGTTTAGAATTTGCTACAAATATAGAGATCGTTGTGTCATAGAAGGCGAATTCTAGATGATTGCATATTTTTCTTCGTCTAAAATCACTTTTTAACTCAACAAATAACGCATTTTGAATTTATTTATATAAAATATTATAATATTGCATTCTCTTATCACTTAGAGTCTCAAATATGATCAAACATGTAGCGGTCGCAGGAAATATTGGAGCTGGTAAAACTAGTTTATCTGAACGACTATCTCAACACTATGGCTGGGAAGTAGAATATGAAGATACCAGTACTAACCCCTACTTAAGTGATTTTTATAATGACATGAATCGCTGGTCTTTTAATTTGCAAGTGTATTTTCTCAACAGTCGTTATCGTCAGGTACTTGAGTTGCGAAAAGGTGATAAAACGGTTATCCAAGATCGTACGATTTATGAAGATGCCCATATATTTGCTCCAAACCTACATGAGATGGGCTTGATGTCTAAAAGAGATTTTGACAATTATTTCTCTCTTTTTGAATTGATGTCACAACATATTGAAGCGCCAGATTTAGTCATTTATTTGCAAGCAAGTATTCCTACTCTCGTGAGTCATATCCAAACACGTGGAAGGGATTATGAAGGAAGTATGAGCTTAGATTATCTCAAAAAGCTAAACGAGCGATATGAAGCTTGGATTGATGGTTATAAAGAAGGTAATCTAGTGATTATTAATGTTGATAATATTGATTTTATCACCAACCCTGAAGATTTAGGAAAGGTAATCGAAAGAATAGATCGCGAAGTTCATGGTCTTTTCTAATCTTACATTCTCTTAGCTTTTGCTTGGATAAATGTGTAATAGAAAACTGACGCTTTATTTTCTTTTAAGGAATTAAATTCTTCGATAACCCGATTCCACTCATTGTAAGAAGCCTTATTGTTTTGTTCCATTGTGGTATAAGCACTTTCTAACAATTCTTTCCAATAATCAAAAAATTGCAATTTGATATTTTGATTGTTAATGTCCCAAAACAAGTTGTAAGGACGAGAATTTATTTTGGAATAACCACTGACTTTCAATAAATAACTTAACTCCATTCCAATATCTGCATTTCCTCCAATCTCTTTTTGGAAGGACAGACTTTCATTCCACAGTTTATAGAGATTGGGTTGAACTGGAAATACTTTGAAAGAACTATGAAAGACTTCTGTTAGATAAATATCTCCTCCGATTTTTAAAAGTGGCTTATATCGATGTAATAATTCTGTGGGGTTCATTACATGTTCCAAAACCCAAACCATAATTATTGAATCAAAGCTTTGATCTAAGTTTTTGAAATTTACTTCAGAAGTATGGAGTAATTGATATCGCTCTTTTTGGATTTTCTTATTTTCTAAATTTTTCTTCGCTTGATCTAATTGCTTCTTGGAAATGTCGACACCAGTAATTTTAATATTAGGATATTTTTCTAGCATATGGATCATTTGAGCCCCCACTCCACAACCTACTTCGAGTACATTTATACCATCTTTTAATGAGATTCTTTGATGGATGTATGGTCCTACAAGGTTGTTTTGTGCTATCAAGCGCTCCTGCTCTTCTTTACTAAAACCATGGATATAATCTTTCTCAGCCATCTTAATTTTAACTTACCTTTGTAAGATAGTCCAAATGGAAAAAATGTATCAAAAAATAATCAAAGAATTAGAAGCTCAGGAAGTTCGACTTGTGTGCGTATCAAAGACTCGTTCCCATGAAGAAATAATGAGCATTTATCATCAAGGACAACGAATTTTTGGGGAAAATCGAGTACAAGAATTAGTGGAAAAGCAAGAAAGTCTTCCTCAAGATATTGAATGGCACCTTATAGGTTCTTTACAAAAGAATAAAGTAAAGTATATAGCACCATTCATTCACACTATCCATTCAGTTGATAGTTTAAGCTTAGCTGAGAAAATAGATCTTGAAGCTCAAAAACATGGTAGAATAATTAAAGTACTCTTACAATTCAAAATAGCAAGTGAAATATCAAAACAAGGATTTTCATTCGACGAAAGTCAAAAAGACATAGAATCAATTTTT
>JAHDCZ010000114.1 GCA_020629615.1 Saprospiraceae bacterium | reverse complement strand
TCACTCTTTTAGGAGCTTCGTAAAGCACATATTCTTTTGACAAGCTGTCCATCACCGATTTATTTCTAAAAATATTTCGATCCACTTTCGGATTGGTGGTAGCAATCCAGAAGGTGTGATATAGTAATATTTGCTTCTTCGTTTCCTTTGACATTTTTTTCGCTTCTTCCCAGGATTCTGGAAAAGAAAATCGATATGAAGAATCAGACTGAGCGACGAGTCCTTGAGAAGCGACAAAAAGAATGGAAAAGCTAATTGCAATAATCTTAATCATTGATGTAATTATAGTTTTGTGATGTTATCTGACTTAATCAATTCTGAAAGAACAGGATGAAACTTATGCATTTCTTTTACGGCCAATTCATTGGCTTTCGCAAGTATTTTGGCCGTCAACTCTTCTTTGTTCATTCGATAATAACAAAGTGCTCGAAGCTCTACATATTGATATTTGTTTTTAAATCCTTCATGGTTTTCTAAAATAACTAGCCAATCTTTCATTTCTTCCAAATTATCAATACCGAGTGTAAGATCAAAACTAATCTCAAACGTTTTCTCTTCACCAAAAATCGAAATTAAATCGTACTGATACAAGGGCAAACTATGTGTCATCCACTCTTGATAATGAAATTGGCTAGGCTTATAAACTGCTTCCCATTTGGCATTTGTATAATTATTAAAAATTTGCAAAGAATCAATAAAATCATCTGATTCGTTCAAAAATTTTTGAAGTTTACTGTAGGCATTTTTTTTATTGTATTTGGACTTTGGTCCACGGATAACTTCCCTACCCGCTCTTTGAATTTTGGATATTTTGGACTCAGCGTACATGACTCTTAACAATCTTTTTATCAACTTGTGTTTCTCAAATCCAGCCTTTTCGAAATCGAAATATAATTTTTTAAAGAGTTCGTCATGTTCTTTATTTTTCTCTTTACCAAAGTAAGTATCAGAGCTTATTATTCTAAAAGTATTTTTATTGGCCGAAGGAAATTCATCTACAAATTCTAGAAAGATTTTTCTATCGTATAATCTTTGATCTAAGAGAACTGTTGTTAAAGAATAAAGGAGATCTTTATTTTCTGGATTTCGATGATAATCATTGTAATATTCGTAAACTGGTTTGTTAGTTAGACATTGATTTAGCATCGTCAAAAACTCTTTTCGATTTTTATAGCCTCCAAATTGACCAACAATAGAATCTTTATTCAGACTTAACATAGAAAAGGGATAAATGACTCCTGCTTCAGCTGCAAAATCATCATAATTGAAATCGTTTCTCTTGAAAGTGTAAAGAATATACTTTTCAGATAGACTATCTACTAGGCTTTTGTTCTCAAAAACCTCCTCTAGTAAATTTGACTTATTAACAAGTTTGAGAGACAAAAAATTTGTCAATATTGGCTTGCCTGTTTCTTCCGAAAGCTTCAATGCCTCAGAATAAGATTTCAAAAGCTTCGGCTTAGAGAGCGAATCTTCTTGCGCGACAAGATTTATTGAACAAATCAAAACCCAAACTATCCAAGCTACTTTTTTCATTACCTTCTTACAGAACATCCAATAATTCTATTCACTCTCAAACATTTCAATAGTGTAATCTAATAAATTCAGTCCACCCTTTTCACCATGACCTGGCAGAACAATCTCAATGGACTCATTCTTACAAACTTCTCTTAACTTCCTTACGGTATTTGACCATGCGCTCGTATTCGCATCGGCCAAATTGCCTTTTCCCGATCCATCACTTTTAATCAAACACCCTCCAAAAAGCACTTTATCTTTTTTGATCATCGCTGTGATATTGTCTTTGGTATGCCCTTGACCATAAAATTTAAGATCCACCATCAGATCTCCAACATTTAATACCTTTTCATTTGCAAAAGATAACTTTGGGACTTTTTTATTGTTTTCTTTACAAAGAAGGATAGTATTTTCTGAACTCAATGATGGGATCTTCATTGCATGAAAGGCATTTAATCCTCCTGTACAATCGACATGGAAGTGCGAAGGGACAATATAATTTATCTTGGCGTTCTTTGACTCTTTGATCCATCGTATTAATTCGGCGGAAGCCAAACTATCTACCGGGGTATCAATAACCAAGCTCTCATTTTTATCAATTACGACCATCCCATTGCAAGGAAACAATCCAAAATTTTTGGTTTGGAGTAATGAGATATGTTGATAACAGTGTTCAGAAACCTGATGAATCTTTAAGGTATCTGACTCGTATAGGTAAACTATATTTTCATCGGTCTTGCAAGAACCAACAATTAAAAAAATAAAAATAAGCAATCGCATTACGCGAATATACTATTCTGGTACCACCATTTCATAAACCGAGATGGCATTTCCGCCCCAGATACCGATTCCGCCCTCGATATTATAATTGACTCGGGTATAAGAGGAAAAAGGACCTTGATTTGCTTCACTAAATTCTAATGTATTCCAAAACTCAAATTGAGCTTCATCGATTACAATCCAATGAATGGTAATCGAATCACCTCTGGTATAAAACCCGATTGTATTGACATCAAACTCTTCATCAAAATACATTGCACGGTCGAGCGGAAATTCGAATTCACTATCATCAAAAAATAAATCATTAACTACTGAAAAGGGCGGCGGTGTTAGTTCCCTACCTAGCGTAGCCGTTTTATAACGATAAAAATCGGTTGTCGGCGGATCAATGATTTCTGCCCATAATTGAACCATGGTATCGTTTTCCATATCTGTCGGATCAGCCCATCTAAATCCTTGTAAGGGAATAAATTCTGGGATCGTCGTTGTAGCGGTGATATGATCATCATTGATTGTGATATCCAAATCATAACTCCTTCCTGTCTCATAGCTCAATTCATAAAAAACGTCTACATAAATACATAAGTCGGTGGAGATACTATCAACTTCTAATCCTAAAAAATCTGCTATTATCCCCTTAAACTCATCGGGCAAGGAACTAAGGCAGACTTCGGACAATTGCACGTTTTTATCACCATCGTTGACTTGTACAGAAGCCCCTTTTACAAAGGAGTCCTCAAAGGTAGTGGTAGTAATAGAGTCAAAAAAGGGGAAACTCTGAGTGACGATCACATAGGCCGGCAGTGGATTTTCGCGTGCTTCAATAAAGCCTTCAATGACATACTGTTGCGCGTTTTCCGGAGTATCAGGGTAATATCGCTCTTGGCAAGAAGAGAAAACAGCAACAAAGCTTAACAGAATCAACAAATATTTTTTGGCTTCCATTATCTAAATTTAAAATTATACGTGATGCTAGGAATTAGAGGAAACAAGGTCACTTTGTAAGCTTCAATTTGTGAAGCTCCTGAACTAAAATCCGTACTGGCATCATAATAGGTAAAGAACGGATTTTTTCGGTTGTACACATTATAAATCGATGCGGTCCAACTACCTTTGTAGCTTTTTTTGGAATCTGGTTTGGGAGTATACGTAACAGACAAATCAATACGATGATATGGCTCCAAACGTTGACTATTTCTGGGACCATAAAAGACGTTTAGATTTTGCTCTATAAAATAGAATCCAGCGTAAGGAGTAAAATTACGTCCCGTTCCATAAACAAATGAAGTACCTAAGTCCCATTTTTTAGCTAATTTGTAATTCGCGACAAGCGAAATATCATGTGTTCTGTCGTAGACCGTTGGAAACCATCTACCTCCTTCAATATCATTAAACGATCGTTCGGATCGGGACAAGGTGTATCCTATCCAACCATTCAATCGTCCTGTGGATTTTTTTACAAAAAATTCGGCGCCGTAAGCGCGACCCTTTCCAAACACAAAGGCATCTTCATCCTCTGAATTAAGATCCTGCACATAATTTTCACTGTAATCTATCTGATTTCTGAGGTCTTTATAATACAATTCGACGGAAGTCTCGTATTCGTTCTGATCGAAATTTCTAAACAATCCGATGGCATACTGAATACTCTGCTGCGGCTTCACAATTTCAGTACTTGGCACCCACAAGTCAGTGGGTAATGTACTGTTGCTATTGCTCACCAGATGTAAATATTGATTGGTCAAGGTAAATCCTGCCTTAAATGAAAAATCAGGATTAAACGCATACTTCATACTCATTCTAGGTTCCAATCCTTGATACGTCACCACGTTTTCAAACTTGTCATATTCTTGCGCATCGAGTTTAGAAGTATAAGGGCCTAGTTGAGAGAAAATAGAATATCGTAGACCAAGCGCGATACTTAAAGCAGTATTGACCTTAATCTCATCACTCGCATAAAAGGCAAACTCGTTGGCGTATTTGGGTGCAAAACCGCTATTAAAATCCTGACCACCTAAGGTTGCGGTCGCAGTGTTGGGAGTTAATTTGTGATAAGTATAATTGGCTCCAAACTTTATACTATTATAGACATTGGGATAATAATCAAAGTCAAGTTTTAGATTGTAGTCTCGGACACCTGAGAACAACTTGAAATTAATTGCTTCTTGTCCACCATCAAAACTTAATTTATAATCATTGTATATCGCCGATAAATTGAAGAAGAGCTTGTCACTAAAAAGATGATTCCATCGTAGAGTCGCTGTAGAATTCCCATACGGCAAATCAAAGTAAAAAGAACGTACCGGTTGTCGAAAAGTGAGAATATCTCGGCCAAAATATGTACTCAAAAAAAGTCGATCTTTATCTGAGATCGTATAATTTAACTTGGCATTGAGGTCATAGAAATAATAGTTTGTCCCTTCAAAACTGCCTCCTTCCAGAGCAGGTTGAATCAAATCTAAAATGTAGGTGCGACGACCAGAAACAATAAATGATGCTTTATCTTTTACTATAGGTCCTTGTAGCGTCAAGCGCGAAGAAACCAAGCCAATGCCTCCTTCGGCCGCAAATTCTTTTTGGTTACCTTCCTTCATTTGAATGTCAACAACCGAAGACAAACGACCTCCATACCGTGCTGGCATATTTCCTTTGATCAAAGTTGTATTTTTTATCGCATCCCCATTAAAAACAGAGAAAAACCCCAACATATGCCCCGCATTATACACAATGGCTTCATCTAATAAAATCAGGTTTTGATCTGGGCCTCCTCCACGAACATAAAATCCTGCACTGCCCTCTCCTGAAGATAATACTCCCGGAAGCAATTGGAGTGTTTTTAGAATATCTACTTCACCAAAAATTGCCGGTAGTTTTTTGATGCTTTCCATCGGCACCTTGACAACTCCCATTTTAGTGCTTTGAACATTGGCTTCTTTTTCTTCTTGAACGGCAGAAATGACTACTTCATCAATGGTGAGCCCCTCACTAAGTTGGACATCCAATTTAATGTCGCGATCAAGTTTTACTTTTTTGATTTCATTTGAAAAGCCGAGATAGCTAAAAAGAAGTAGATACTCCCCTTCCTTCAAACTCAATGAATAGAAACCATAGGTATTGGTATTCGTACCTTCAATGCTATTTTTTGTATTAATAATATTTGCACCAATGAGTGTCTCTCCAGTATTCGCCTCTTTAACATATCCACTAATGGTGAATTTTTTTTTCGAAGAGGATGTTTCGGCTTTGTCCTGAGCATTGACAAGACTTAATAAACTAAAGAAAATAAAACATAGGACCAGGCGCATAATGAAATTAGATGGACACCTAATAAACGTAGAATGAAAGAAATGGTTATCATAAAGACAATTTATTTTCGTCTGGTATAGCTCGAAGTATCAGTCCCTGTTTCTTTAAATTATTAAGTACACCTTTTTGACCTGCCAAATGTGCTGCGCCGATACCGAAGAAAATATTTTGCCCCTTACTTTGTGTACAGATAGAATCAGCCATAGTCCGATTACGATTAAACAACAAAACCTTTTTAGTTTCACCAAGACTTTTTTTGGAATCTCGATACAGTCTTTTTATATCTTGTTTGATATAAGCTTTCGCCAATGCGGATATATTTTTTCGATAACGGCTCACATTTCCAGTGATCGATTTCAAAGCTTTCAATTGATAACTCAATGGTATTTTTTGTAGAGTCATCATTTGGGAATCAAAAGTCTCCACACCAGAAAGTCGTAATCCTCTACTTGCCGCTTCGGACCATAACTGGGAATCGAGTGGCAATGCTCTTTCTTGGCTAAAGATGCTCTCTGAGATCAAATTGATAACAATCAATGGTAACATATGACTACAAAAATCCAAATCGACTTGAAAAGCTTTTTTCAAGATATTTCGCATTTTCTGATACTTCTTTTCACCAAAGTAATCTTTAAGAGTTTGACCATCAGGCAATAGAAAGTATTGGCTGGAAGGTGATTGTTGACCTTCATCTAAATTATATTCCAATGCGAGCGCTTGGCATTGATCGAGTGCTTTTAAGGCCAATTGAAAATGAGCAAAGGCTTCTTCTCCTTTGAGGTGCATCGTCCCAAAAACAAAAGAGCGGTAAACACTATCCGGATGTCGAATTTCCCACAATAATGATTGATATTTTTTCATAGATTTAAAAAGCCACTCAATTTAAGAAGTGAGTGGCTTTAATTTGTACTTTCAAAAATACTATTCGTACTCAAAAGGAAGCACTTTTTCTTTTTTGACTTTAGACATAGTCATCAAGGTTTTCAGTCGTTCAATTTCTTCAATTTGTGATAATTTTTTGAACAATAATTGTTCGTAACTCGCCAAATCTTTACAGACTACTTTGAGAAGAAAATCCGCGTCACCGGTAATAATGTAGCATTCTGTCACTTCATTAATAGATTTAATTTTCTCTACAAAACGCTCCAAAGCATTTTCCTTCTGCCAAGCCAAAGTGACCAAAACGAAGGTTCTTACATTCAAACCAATTGCCGAAGCGTCTACTTTTGCGTGATAGCTTTCAATAGTACCATTTTGTTCTAATTTCTTCACTCGTTCAAGAGTAGGTGCTGGAGAAAGTCCTATTTGTTTGGATAATTCTAAGTTGGTAATCTTGCTGTTTTCTTGTAACAGCTTCAAAATCTGCAAATCAATCTTATCGTACTTATTTTCCATACTGTAATTTCTAAGGTTATGGGTGTTTTAAAATTTAATGAAGCAAAAATATGTTTTCGCCATTAATTATTTGTATTAAACAAGCTATTTATTACAAATATTTTACAAAGTTGTAAAAATGAATAAGTTCATTGATTTTCACCAATGAACTTATTACTAAATCAAACTATAAAAAAAACTTGCTGTTCTAGGTTTTAATGAAGCTTAGAGCATGTCGTTATTAGAAAGACGAAAAATTTGAAAAAATGTTGTAAATGGAATTGTTAATATCTTTGATTTTCTATCAATCCTAAGATTTTATCTACCAACAGAGAATTCAAACTATTCAATAATCCACCAATTAAAAGAAAATATCTTGAGCCAATCGAAAAGTATTGGCATGGGCTTCGATAATGTATTTGATTTCTTCAGAATATCCTCCTCCCATACTGACGATGAGGGGAATGTTGTTTTTGTGGCAGAGATCTAAAACAATTCTATCTCGTTCTTTACATCCTTCCATACTCATACTTAAACGTCCCAACTTATCAGAATCCAACACATCGACACCTGAAAGATAAAAAACCATATCTGGCTCAACTTCATTGATTAATTTGGGGAGGATATTTTTTAATATCCCTAAATAATATTCATCCTCCGTTTTATCTGGTATTGCAATATCCAAATCAGAACGCTCTTTTTTAGTTGGGTAATTTCTTTCTCCGTGCATACTAAAGGTAAATACTCGAGGTTCGCTTTCAAATATTTTGGCAGTACCATTGCCTTGATGCACATCGAGATCAACAATTAAAATTTTATTTACTCTATTGTTCTTCAAGAGCAAATTGGCTGTAATCGCAAAATCGTTAAAAATGCAAAACCCTTCTCCATGGCTCGCAAAAGCATGATGCGTGCCTCCAGCAATGTTCATGGCTATTTTATTTTCTAGAGCATACAGCGCACATTGATAAGTACCCATCGAAATATACTTACCTCGTTCGATTAAATTAGGGCGCATTGGAAAGCCGATTTTTCGGATCTCCTTGGCTGTTAAATTTTGATGATTTAATTTATCTAGATAACACTGTGTATGAGTCAAAAGAATTTGATCATCACTCAATTTATCTGGTGAAAAGAAATGATCATCTGTCACCGTTCCCTCCAATAACAACTGCTCAGGTATGAGTTCATATTTAATCATTGGAAACCGATGCTTGGGGTCCAAATCATATTGATAAATAGGAGAAAATGCAATTTTGAGCATAAACCAAAGATATTTGATTTCAATCAAAGAGTTTACCGTAATAACTCAAATCTACCAATTGTCCCTTGGTTGTTTTATAATCTCTTTGAATGGTTCCTTCCAATACAAAACCATTTTTTAAGGCGACCTGTTGACTCCCAATATTTTCTGTTCCCACACGAATAAGCAATTTTTTAAATTGATATTCCTGTACTAAATATTCGAGAAGTAATGCTACAGCCTGCGAGATGATCGCCTTACCTTCAAAATCCTTATCTACAAAATAACCAATTTCGGCCTTTGGTATATTCCAGACACAATTCTTCACATCTATGAAACCGATAAACTTATCTGAAGATGCTGAATGGATAATAAACGGAAAGTACTCTTTTTGGAATTTCTTTGTAATCATTTCATCGCAGTAGACTTTGGTATCTAGGAGGGTTCTTGTACGTGCCACGGTTCCAGAGAAAAAATCTTCGAGTCGACTTCGATTATTATCAATCAGTTTGTATAGTTCTTTATAGCGACTTTCGTCGAATGGAGCTATGTAATAATCTCGAAATAATACTTTCATATCTTGTACAATATCCGTAACTAGCCTAAATCAATCATCTAATAGTTCTAGCAAATCATTAATGTCAAAGGTAAGCAAATAACCATCAAGCGACCTGTAATTTATAATCAACTAAACATATCTTTAAGTCACGCTATTTAAGTCAAGCAAACAATTGGTATTTACAAAAAAATCTAGATGCAATCTTTTTTAAATTATGTAAAGCAACGTATCGATCTTCATCCTGAAGAGGAAGAACTTCTAATTAACAAACTCAAAAAAAGAAAATACCTAAAAGGTCAATACATTGTTCAAGAGGGAGATG